>JAFZYE010000081.1 GCA_017616445.1 Bacteroidaceae bacterium | reverse complement strand
TGAAAAGTGAAAAGTGAAAAGTGAAAAATATGAAGAAAATGCTCAATAGTAAATGGTTAAATCGCAAATAATATCTATCTTTGCTCTTGAATTGCAAAAGAATGACCTAATAACAAACTGAAATGAATAAGACCAATAACGTAATTGCACAAGACCTGATGGCACTCATGGATGCTGCACCTGTCAACTTCCTCGCTGCCGAATATGTGGAAACCCAACTGAAAGCAAACGGATTCAAGGAGCTAAAGGCAGAAGAGTCATGGCCCACGTTCAATGCAGGCGATCAGTTCTTTGTCACCAAAAACAACACTGCGGTATTCGCGTTCCGTATCGGCAACAAGCCGACTGCTGACGCAGGATACAAACTGATTTGTGCACACAGCGACTCACCAGGATTCCGTATCAAGCCTCATGCCGAGATGAAGTGTGAGGGAGGTATGGTGAAACTCAACACCGAGGTATATGGCGGACCTATTCTCTACACGTGGTTCGACCGTCCACTGAGTGTAGCAGGACGTGTGTTGCTACGAAGCAACGACCCACTCCACCCTATCGTACGTCGCATCCGTGTGGCTCGTCCACTGCTCATCATCCCTCACCTGGCCATTCACTTCAACCGTTCGGTCAACGAAGGGAATCCGCTCAGCAAGCAGAAGGACATGCTGCCCGTACTGGGTATCATCAATAAAGAGTTAGAAGCAAACGAACTGTTGCTGCAGGTGATAGCCGATGAACTCAACTGCAAGAAAGAGGATATCATCGACTTCGACCTCTCGCTCTACGACACCCAAGGGGCAGTGCTGACAGGACTGAATCAGGAGTTCGTCAGCTGCGGACGATTGGACGACCTCGCAATGGTACATGCAGGTCTGTATGCCCTGCTCCACTCCTCTACGACCGACATGACTCAGGTGCTGGCTGTGTTCGACAATGAAGAGACGGGTAGCGGAACGAAACAAGGAGCAGCATCGCCTGTACTGAAGAACCTCATGCAACGCATCAGCGACCAGGAAGTCACAAAGGACGGATTCTTCCGTGCTGTCGAACGGTCGTTCATGATCAGTGCCGATATGGCACATGCCATCCACCCCAACTATACGGAGAAGCACGACCCGACGAACCATCCTGTAATGGGCGGTGGACCAGTCATCAAAATCAATGCGAATCAGAAATACGTGACAGACGCAGAGAGCGCAGCCGTCTTTGCAGAGGTGTGCAAGAAAGCCGACGTACCCGTTCAGTACTTCGTCAACCACAGCGACAGCGCAGGCGGCAGTACACTCGGCAACATACTCACCTCCCAGATGCCTATGCGAGGTGTGGATATGGGTAACCCCATGTGGGCCATGCATAGCGTTCGAGAGACCATCTGCGTGAAAGACCAAGAATATGTTTGCCGCGCATTCACCCAATTCTACAACCTCTGATTACATTTCTTTTTACATTATTTAACATTTAACATTGTTCATCATATTATGAAACGAATAAGTCTTTTCTTATTGATTTCCATCATTACGGGTATCGCGGCCTTTGCACAACAGCGTTCGATGGACGAGGTGATGCGTATAGCGCAAGAACACATGGAACGACGTACCACCAATACAGGAAGACGTGTGGCTCCTCCTGCTGAGTCGGCGACCACCCTTCGTGCGTCCGACATATTGCCTACTCCACTCCGCATGAACAGGGGTGAGGCCTTCTATGTGCTGTCGTACCCGAAGAGCAACCGCTTCGTGATGGTGTCAGGCGACGAACGTATGTCGCCCGTATTGGCCTACTCAGACGAACATGCATTCGACCCCGATAACATGGCGCCTCAAACCAAAGAATTCATCCAATCCTATGCCGCACAGGCTGAGGCCCTTCAGAGTGGTGCGCCTCGCAAACTCTATTCCCGTCGTGTACCAGAAGCCGTCACTCCTCAAAAGATAGAACCGCTCTTGAAGACCACATGGTCACAGCGAACGCCTTACAACAACCGCTGTCCACTCATTAAATCTCAACGGACACTTACAGGTTGTGTAGCTACTGCTATCAGCCAGTTGATGAACTATTACCAATACCCAAAAGTGGGAATCGGCAGCATCTCATATACCACCAAGACAGAAAACCTGAGTGTTTATGTCGACCTCAGCACCATCTATTTCGCATGGGACAAAATGCTCGACAAATACATAAGTGGCGAGTATAATGACGGTCAGGCGACTGCAATTTCCAACCTCATGTTCGCAGTAGGTGCCTCTGTCAACATGGACTACGGTCTGTCAGGAAGTTCTTCTAACATAGGAAATGCACCGTCTGCACTCATCAAGCACTTCAAATATGATAAGGATATCTGCCTCATGCAGTTCGATCTCATGTCAACACCAATGGTTCATCAGTTCATCATGCAAGAACTCATAGCAGGTCGCCCCATCCCTTGTTCAGGACTATCAGTAGAGGGTAACGGTCACGCATTCATCATCGACGGTATGACTCCCGATGGCGACGATTATCCATTCTACCATTTCAACTGGGGTTGGGGAGGTCTCGACGATGGCGAGTACAAGATTGTCGATATTGAATATTGCACGCAGAAGCGCATATTGCTCAACGTCCAGCCAGAGAACGACGTGGTTGATATTGCCAATTTCGTGCAGGCACGAATCGCTGAGCCATCCGCCCATAAAGTCAACCCTACACAGACAGGCAACATCAACGTCCGTGTGAAGGATCTCCACAACGGTAAGCAGGAAACCTTCAACGGGATGATCAACGTCTATATAGTCAACGAAGAAGGCACACGCACCAAGATTGGTGAAAAAGGCATCCAACTCGTATACGACGGATTCTACAACTACGAAATCAGCTGTAAGGTTCCAGAGGAGATGCCATTAGGAACTTACATGATAGAAGCCGCTGTTCAGGATCTATCCACGGAAGTCGAGGATACGGTCTATTTCGCAGAAGAGAGTCCACTGGTCGTAACAGACGAAGCTGTCGACTACGTGCCAAACATGCAGGCAACGCTGATGGAGTTCGTCAAAGGTAAAGATACGAACGACAGCACCGTATGCGTCGCACTGACGAACTTCATGAACTTTAATGGCGAACCGTTCAAGGGCGATGTGTCGCTCGCATTGGCATCGGAAAGTGGCAAACTCATCTGTATGCTCGGCACACCCGTCAAAACGCCAATCACCTTCGAGCGATACAAAATCTACTCTTCTTCCCAAATGGACGATCTCAAGGGCGTCGTTCCCGACTCTGTGCCCGATGGCATCTACCACGTTGTCGTGATGGTTCGGCAGGAAGGATTTGAAGGTTGGGGATTGGTCAAGAAATTTGATTTGGTAAACAATACGATTCGCAACAGAGATCAGGACCTCTTCCTCATCATCCAGATTGAAAACGGCAAAATCAAGACCGACAACATTGTCGTTCCAGAGAAGTTCTTTGCCGACATCGAAACTCTCGAGATGACTCTCAACAAGGAGAAATGCAAGGGACACTTCTTCAGCGTCAACATCAACAACTATTTTAACCACGGAAAAGAAAAGTTTGCAGGCCGTCTCTCACTTGCCTTGGCTGATGATGACAACAACATCATCGTCGCATTCGGAAAGGTGATCAATGCGACTTCTTTGGAAACGTATCATTATATTCAAGGCACCTTCACCCTCGAAGGAGAAATGCCAGACACCCTATCTGACGGACACTACCGACTCTGTGCCGCAGCTCAGCAGGAAGGCTACAGCAATTGGACCCCCATTACTCAATACGCAGTTGAAGGCAATAAAATAGCCGTCTCCAACGTCGAGTGCTTCTTTGACCTCTGGGTCATCAACGGACGACCTACCTTAGATCTCGTCACACGTGAGGATGTCAACCGTGACGGAGTGGTCGACACTCAGGATGTGCTCGCCATCTACCTGTACATGCAGAACGCTACAGGCACCGAGGAGTTCCCTGTAGAGGATGTCAACAACGATGGAATCGTCGACACTCAAGATGTGCTCGCCATTTATAATTATATGCAAGAGAACTAAATTTAGAGGTGAGAGGTGAGAAGTAAGAGGTGAGAGAAATGTTCGCAGATATTAACGCCCTGTGGTATCCTCTTACCTCTTACTCCTTACCTCTTACCTCAATAATACAAAGTGGAAAGAGTAAAAGAAAAGTTGTGGAACAGCAACTACACAAAGACATGGATAGCCACCTTCATGCTTTATGTCTCGTTCATGCTACTCATGCCCCTGTTCCCACTCTACCTCCGCGACAACTTCGGAGCGAACAAGGAAACCATAGGTATAGTCCTCTCGGGCTATACCTTGGCTGCTTTGTTCATCCGTCCCATTAGCGGGTACCTCGTCGATACCTTTCCACGTAAGATCATCCTCATCATCTTCTATTTCCTCTTCGCAGCTATCTCGGCAGGCTACCTCATCGCCACATCCGTCGCACTCTTTGCCATCTTCCGCACCCTCCATGGTATCCCCTTCGGAGCAACCACCGTGGCTGGAACCACTATGGCCGTCGATGTACTCCACCCAACACGGAGAGCAGAAGGAATTGGCTATTACGGCCTCAGCAACAACATCGCAACCGCCATCAGTCCAACCATAGCGCTCTGGATTCTCCACTTCACCAACAGCTACACCCTCCTCTTCTGGCTCTCCATCATCATCTCCCTCATCGGACTCATCATCTGCTCCACCATCCATCCCACAACCAAACCTTCACCCCTCAGCTCTCCCTCTAAGACAGAAGGAGAACCTGTTCGGAAAGAGGTATCTGTAACTCCACCAACCCCTACTCCCTCCCCCCTAACCGCTACACGTCGTATCATCGTCCTTCTCGGCAAACTCTTCCTCCTCAGAGGCTATCTCCTTGGAGCCAGCATGATTTGCTTCGCCATGTCCTACGGTGTCCTCTCCACCTATGTTGCTATCTATGCAGCAGAGGAACTCGACATCGAGTCGGGAGCAGGCATCTTCTTTTTCCTGCTCGCAAGCGGACTGGCCCTCTCACGACTGACGGGAGCCAGGGGACTACGCCGAGGACGCGTCGTACATAATGCCTCCGAAGGCATGCTCGTGTCCCTCGTAGGTTACTTCCTTTTTGCTGCCGTCCATCATCCCTTTGCCTTTTATGCATCAGCACTTATCATAGGGTTAGGCAATGGGCACATGTATCCTGCCTATCAGAATATGTTCATCAATCTCTCCACGAACAATCAGCGGGGAACCGCCAACTCCACCCTCCTTACCTCATGGGATTCCGGCATGGGATTGGGCGTCCTCTTCGGAGGCATCTTAGCCGAAGCCGTCAACTACCACGCCTCCTTCTGGATGATGTGGATTGCCAACCTTATGGGTGTCATCATCTTTTTCTTGCTTGCAAGAAAACACTACATACAACACTGCAGAGAATAAAAAATTGAGGGTTTTAACATAATTTATCATGCGAAGTGCTTATTTTGTCAATTATATTTGCTAACTTTGCAAATTGAAAATTTGACTTTAGACGCTAAAGAAGCAAAAGATAAAAGAGAATGGAAATAAGCATGTTTGAACGGATGCAGTCGCTACCTCTCTTGCAAGGCCTGACCATGCAGGAGTTCAGTGACTTGATCATGAACCTGAAGTTGGACTTCCAGCAATGGGAGGAGGGTGACCTGATTGTGGGTCAGGGCGACCGTTGTAACAATCTGATTTATGTGATTGACGGTACGTTTGAGTCGGAACTGCACGATGAGACTACGGCCTTGATTCTCAGCGAGGTATGCACCTCCGTACCTCACCTGATTGAGCCATATAACTTATTCGGTGTGAAGCGTTCGTATGAACGTTCGTATGTATTCAAGTCGAGTGGTTCAACGTTCTCCATATCGCGTGAATTCTTCATGCAGCGTATGTTGCACAACAACATCGTACGCAGTAATTACATTAATTTCCTTTGTAACAACTTGCGCAAGGCAAACGCACTGCGTACGGCTGTGCCTCATGAGAACATCGAGGAGAAGATAAAGTCCGTGATTGCGAGTTTCTGTCTATGCTCAAACGGAGAGAAGAACGTGAGAGTGAAGATGAGCGACTTGGCAGATTTGGTCGATGAGACACGACTGAATGTTTCAAGTGTGCTGAACAAATGGAATGACCAGGGGTTGATTGAGTTGAGGAGGTATGGGTTTAGAATCAAAGATTTTGATAGACTTTAGACGTTAAGAGTTAAGAGTTAAGAATTAAGAGTTAAGAGTTAAGAATTAAGAATTAAGAAAAATAGACTTTAGACTTTAGACGCTAGACTTTAGCAAAAGGAGACAAGAAGACATGAAGACAAGGAGACAAGACAATAGATTTGCATGCATAAACAGGACTAACGTCTTGTATTCCAGTATTCCTGTATTCTCGTATTCCTAATTCAAAGAAAGATTGAAAGAAGTTAAATAGTAAATCGTAAATGGGCGAAAGCCCCGTAGATTGTAAATAAAATTGTGAATATCTTTTTTGAGAAATATAATACACCACATGATGCGTTCCCGTTCGACAAGGTGCGATTGGAGGATTATGAGCCTGCGATGCGGAGGGGTATGGAGTTAGAGAATGAGGAGATAGCACGTATTGCGGATAATCCTGAACCACCTACGTTTGAGAACACCATTGAGGCAATGGAGCAGGCAGGTGAACTGCTGGGACAAGTGACGGAGATTTTCTTCAATCTGGTTTCCGCTGAGACGAACGACGAGATGGAGGAGTTGGCAGAGAAGATGTCACCCGTTTTATCGGATCATGCGAACGACATCATGTTCAATGCGAAATTGGCGGAGCGAGTACGCGAAGTAAAGATGACAGTTGACAGTTTAGCGTTGAAAGACAATAAACTGACCATTGAACAGAAGGAGCTGCTGAGGGACACATATCTGGGATTTGTACGGAGCGGTGCATACCTGCCGAAGCAAAAGCAACAGAGGTTGAAGGCCATTGGAAACGAAATGAGCAAGTTGGACTTGCAGTTCTCGCAGAACAAACTGAAGGAAATCAACGACTTTGTACTTCATATCACAGACGAAGCTGATTTGGATGGTCTGCCTGAAAGTGCCATTGATGCAGCTCGGATAGCAGCCAAGGAGAAGAAGATGAAAGGATGGGTGATTACCCTGCACAGCCCAAGCATGTCGCCTTTCATGACATACAGCAGTCGGCGCGAACTGAGGAAACAAGTGTGGATGGCCTATAACACCATCTGCACACACGATAACAAACGGAACAACAAGGCAATCGTGAAACGGATCGTGGACCTCTGTCGTGAGGAGGCACAGATCATGGGCTATAAGAACTACGCTGATTATGTGTTGGAGGAGCGAATGGCAAAAAACAAAGAAAACGTGTACCAACTGCTACGCCAACTCATCGAGGCATACAAGCCAACTGCCTTGAAAGAACTGGAAGCCATCAGAGCGATGGCACGTGAGCTGGAGGGAGATGACTTCGAACTGATGCCTTGGGACACAGGCTACTACTCGAACAAGTTGCAGGAGAAACTCTATAACATCAATTCTGAGATGTTGCGCCCATATCTGGAACTGAGCAAGGTGAAGGAAGGCGTATTCGGATTGGCCACACGTCTGTACGGTATCACGTTCAAGCAGAATAAGGACATACCCGTATATCATCCCGATGTGGATGTGTTCGAGGTGTACGACCGCGACGGGTCGTTCCTCGCCCTACTCTACTGCGACTTCTACCCACGTGAGGGAAAGAAGTCGGGTGCATGGATGACCACGTTCAAGGGACAATATGTCGATAAGGAGGGAGTGAACCACAGACCTCATGTGTCGTTAGTGATGAACTTCACCAAACCGACTGACACGAAGCCTGCCTTGCTGACGCTGGGTGAGGTAGAGACATTCCTCCACGAATTCGGGCACTCGTTGCATGAGATGTTCTCGAACTGCCAATATGAGGAGCTGAGCGGTACGAATGTGTACTGGGACTTCGTAGAACTGCCATCGCAGTTCATGGAGAACTTCGCCATAGAGAAAGAATTCCTGTCGACTTTTGCCGTACACTACCAGACAGGAGAACCGCTACCCGACAAACTGATTCAACGTATTGTTGACAGCAGGAACTTCTGCGTTGCGATGGGTTGTCTCCGACAGGTAAGCTTCGGACTGCTCGACATGGCCTACTACACTCTTGAGGACGAACTGAGTGGCGACATAGAGCTGTTCGAGAAAACAGCATGGAAGGATGCCGTCATCACCCCTTCGATACCAGGCACCTGCATGTCGGTACAGTTCTCGCACATCATGGCAGGAGGTTATGCAGCAGGCTATTACAGCTATAAATGGGCAGAGGTGCTCGATGCAGATGCGTTCGCGGTGTTCAAGCAGCATGGGCTGTTCGACCAACAGACGGCCGACAGCTTTAGGGAGAATATCCTATCGCGTGGAGCCACAGAGCACCCAATGACGCTCTATAAGCGGTTCAGAGGACAAGAGCCGAGTATTGATGCGTTGCTCGAGAGGAATGGAATAAAGAGGTAAGAGGTAAGGAGTAAGAGCTTACCACTAAAAAACATGAAAATGAAAGGAATGAAACAGATAGGAATCATATTGACACTATGTTTGCTTCTTACAGCATGCAGTAAGGAGGATGATATTTCGGAGATCTTCGAAGGGAATCGCTTCAAGATTACCGGACTGACCTATAACGGGCAGAAAGTGGTGAAAGAAGTGAAGGAGTTCTATGCAGGAGATAATGTCTATTGGATTTCGTTCTCGCAACTTGCCTTTTCAGGAGTGTTAGAAGCAGGTGTGCAGATTGAAGGGTCGTGGAGTGCGGATGGAAAGAATCGGGAACTCACGATGAGAGTCAGTTCGCCCAAGAACGTGGACAACACATCAGACCTGTGTGGCAAAGTATATAACATCATCAAAAATGCCACAGAATACAGTGGGGACAAAAATGTGCTGAAGATAAAAAAAGATAACAATACGTTTATCGAACTGAATTCTATGTATTAGACTTTAGACTTTAGACGCTAGACTTTAGTTAGTTGAAAACAGAAAATATAAGATATAACAGAAAATGACAGAAGAGAAACAACATCAGTTAGACCAACGCTATCTGAGGATGGCAAAGATCTGGGCAGAGAACAGCTACTGCAAACGTAGGCAGGTTGGTGCGTTGGTGGTGAAGAACCAGATGATTATCAGCGACGGGTTCAACGGAACACCTTCGGGATTTGAAAACGTGTGCGAGGAGAATGATGTCACGAAGCCATACGTGCTACATGCCGAGGCGAACGCAATCACCAAGTTGGCACGTTCACACAACTCAAGCGACAAGGCTACCCTGTATGTCACAGCTTCACCCTGTCTGGAATGTGCCAAGCTCATCATTCAGTCGGGTATCAAACGTGTGATCTACGGTGAGCAATATCGCCTGAGTGACGGAATCGACCTCTTGAAACGAGCAGGTATCGAAGTAGTACAAATGGACGTAGAATAAACAAATAGTTTATATGAATCGCAATTCAAGATTTGCACCCCTGTTGATTGCTATCAGCATCATCGTGGGTATCATCATAGGTACGTTTTTCGCTAATCGGTTTTCAGGCAACCGCCTGAACATCATCAACACGTCATCGAACAAGATCAATGACCTGCTTCATATCATCGATGACCAATATGTTGATACGGTGAACATAGCCGACATTGTGGAGCAAGCTATGCCGAGAATACTGGCGGAACTCGATCCGCACTGCTCTTATATCTCAGCCGAAGCAGCCAAGACAGCGAACGATGACCTCGACGGTAGCTTCTGCGGAGTGGGTGTGCAGTTCACCATCAAGCGTGACACGGTGTTCATCACGAACATCATCAGTGGAGGTCCTGCCGAACGCGTAGGTCTGATGGCAGGCGACCGTATCGTCTCAGTGGACGATGAGCCTTACGTGGGAAAAGTAGTGACCAACGAGGAAACCCTGCATCGACTCAAAGGTGAGCGCAACTCGAAAGTGAAGGTGGGTATTGTTCGTCGTGGTGAGAAAGAACCCCTCTCGTTCACCATCACACGAGGCGATATCCCTATCAAGAGTATTGATGCAACCTACATGTTGACGGATAAGTTGGGATATGTACGTATCAATAAATTCGGAAAGACGACCTATCCAGAATTGCTCATCTCGTTGGCCGAGTTGGAGCAGGAAAACTTCAAGGGATTGGTGATTGACCTGCGAGGCAACACAGGCGGCTACCTGGATTGTGCCATCCAACTGGTGAACGAATTCCTGCCTGCCGATAAACTTATCGTCTATACAGAAGGACGTAAGGCCAAGCGCGAAAATTACAAGAGTAACGGACAAGGTTCGTATCAGAAACTGCCGCTCATCGTGCTTACAGACGAAGGAACAGCAAGTGCAGCGGAAATCTTCTCAGGAGCTATCCAGGATAACGACCGCGGTATCATCGTAGGTCGCCGTTCATTCGGAAAAGGACTGGTTCAGAAACCCATGCAGTTCTCCGACGGAAGCCTTATCCACCTGACCGTATCGCGCTACTACACACCTTCGGGACGTTGTATTCAGAAGCCGTACGTGAACGGAGAAGACAAGGAGTACGAATACGATATTGCGAACCGCTACCTGCATGGAGAATTCTTCAACGAAGACAGCATCCGTCAGACAGGTGATGTGTACACCACCAGTATCGGACGCAAAGTATATGGAGGAGGCGGTATCATGCCAGACTACTTCGTAGCAGAAGACACTACCCTCTTCACTTCGTACTATCAGGAAGTGGTTCAGAAAGGACTGGTATCGCAGTTCTGCTTCGAATACACCGACAACAACCGTGCGAAGTACGCCAACTGTACAAATGCTGACGAGGTGCTCAAGCAGTTGAAGCGTGACCATGTGATTCAGCAATTCATCAACTATTGCGATACGAAAGGTGTGAAACGTCGAAACAACATGATTCTCCATTCACAACAGTTGATTGAGAATGTGGTACATGGTCTCATCCTCTATAACCTGCTCGACATCACAGAGTACCTGAAGTTCATCAACAAAGACGATGTAACCATTCAGAAAGCCATTCAACTCTTCAACGATAACCTCACTACGCCGACAAAGCCGGAAGATGAACAAGCAACAGATAAGAAGACAGCTTACGCAACTCCGCATCCAGCTCTCAGAGTCTGGCTCTCTGCCTAAACAGAGTCAGGCCATCATCGGGAAGCTTGAGTGCCATCCGTTGTTTCAGCAAGCGCAACGGGTGCTGCTGTTTCATTCGCTGAGCGACGAGGTGAATACCCACGAACTGATTGAACGCTATAAAGACAAGAAGACCCTCATATTGCCATCTGTTGCAGGCGATGAGTTGGAACTGCATATTTACGATGCAGAAGCAAGAACGAAACAAGGTGCGTTTAACATCACGGAATCGTGTGGTCCCCTACTCCAACCATCGGAGTATGCAACAATCGACCTGGCCATCATACCAGGTGTGGCATTCGATCGAGAAGGTAATCGGTTGGGACGTGGAAAGGGATATTACGACCGGTTGCTACCTCAGTTGGTGTGTCATACGATTGGACTTTGCTATCCATGCCAACTCATCGATGCCGTTCCACATGAGCAGCATGATATTAAAGTGAAGGAAGTGTTGACAATCGAGGAGGGAAAGTAAGAGGTGAGAGGTGAGAGGTTAGAGGTGAGAGGTTAGAGGTGAGAGGTAAGAGGTAAGAGGTAAGAAGTAAGAAGTAAGAAGTAAGAGGTAAGAAGTAAGAAGTAAGAAGTAAGAGGTAAGAGGTGAGAGGTGAGAAGTAAGAGGTATGCAAACAGCATCTGCACATATAGACAACGGGAACCCATTACGTTTGGTCAATTTCAACGACTTCCCTGTTGACGAGCGTTTCCCTCAAATTGAGGGGAAACTGTTTCTTGCAGATAATATCGATGCCGAAGACATCGACAACGAAAGGCAGTTTCAAGTGGGTAAGAGCACAGGAATCGGCATCCCAGTGCAACTCAGCATGAATGTCATCTTCTTCTGCGTCAAAGGTAGTCTGAAGTTGAAAATCAACCTTCAAGAATACGAACTGACATCCCGTATGGCAGCTACACTCGTGGTCGGCTCGTTCATGGAAATCATTGAGTTCTCGAACGATTTCCATGGAGCAGTTCTGGCTGTAGCCCCCGACTTCATGAATTTCAGCGATGACGTTAAAATGGGATTGGCAGTCTATCGCCATGCCGCAGATGCACCGCTGTATAAGTTCACAGAAGAGCAGATGAAAGAGACTACAGAGCTTTATCGCATGATGAAACATAAGTTGCTCGACAAGAATTTCCTGTATCGTGAGCAAGTAGCCAAAGCCTACCTCGACCTGTTCCGCTACAATGGTTTCCAGTCATTGTACGAGAAGAGTCAGATGGCTCAGGAACCCGATATGCGGACAAGGAGAGATGACCTCTTCATGAAGTTTATCGAGACAGTTCAGCAATACTATCGTCAGAACCGCCAGGTCATCTTCTATGCTGACAAGCTATGCATCAGTCCGAAGTACCTCTCTTCGGTGATTCACGACTACAGCGGAAAATATGCGACAGAGTGGATTGACGATTATGTCATCATGGATGCGAAAGCCATGTTGAAGTCAAGCAACAACACCGTCAAGGAGATTTGTTCCATTCTGCATTTCGCCAATCAGTCGCTCTTTGCAAAGTACTTCAAACAACACACAGGCATGACTCCCCGTGAGTTCCGCAATTCATAATCAGCAGCCCCCTCTGACTCCAGGACCCACCCCCTTACCCCTCCCTTTAGGGCGGGGAGTAGAATGTGAGAAGACGCAAATAGCTAATTGATTCAATTGTAAATAAATAGTAAATTGTAAATCGTCAAATCGTAAATAAAATTGCTTCTTTAAGATGAAGACAATCAAGATTAATCCCGCCGATAACGTAGCAGTTGCAATCGAACCACTCAGAAAAGGAGAGCAGGTAGATATTGATGGGCAACTCATCACGTTGAACAACGATGTGCCAGCCGGACACAAGTTCCTGCTGACCGACCTCGGAAAAAATGAGGATGTGGTGAAATACGGCTACCCTATAGGTCATTTGAAGGAAGACCATCAAGCAGGCGATTTCGTCTGCGACCAACATATCTCGACCAACCTGTCTGGGTTGCTCGACTACTCCTACAACCCCATCGCCATAGAAAGTGAAGTTTCTCAAGCGTCCACACAGGACACTTTCATGGGTTATCGCCGCAAGAATGGAGAGGTAGGTATCCGTAACGAACTCTGGATTGTACCAACCGTAGGATGCGTCAACGGCGTTTGTCAGCAGCTCAAAGAGCGTATGCGCCACGAAGTGTCAGACATCCGCATCGTAGCCTTTCCACACAACTACGGGTGCAGTCAGCTGAGCGAAGACCACGAAAACACACGTAAGGTACTGCGCGACTTGGTGTTACATCCGAACGCAGGAGGTGTACTCGTGGTAGGATTGGGATGTGAAAACAACCAACCCGACAAGTTCGAGGAGTTGTTGGGTGACTACGACAAGGAGCGCATCCGCTTCATGGTGACCCAGCGAGTGATGGGTGACGAGGTGGAAGAAGGAATGCGTATCCTACGCGAACTCTATGAACTCATGCGCCACGACAGTCGCACAGCCATTCCGCTGAGCGAATTGAAGGTAGGACTGAAATGTGGTGGAAGCGATGGGTTCTCAGGCATCACAGCCAACCCGCTGTTGGGAGTGTTCAGCGATTATATCGTCAGTCAGAGAGGAACGACCGTATTGACAGAAGTACCTGAGATGTTTGGAGCAGAGACCATTCTGATGAACCGTTGCAAGACCCGCGAACTGTTCGACCAGACAGTGAAGCTCATCAACAACTTCAAAGCCTACTTCCTCAGTCATGGAGAACCCGTGGGAGAAAACCCAAGTCCTGGCAATAAGGCAGGGGGAATCAGCACCCTCGAAGAGAAGGCGCTGGGATGCACACAGAAGTGTGGTAAGAGTGCTGTATGTGGTGTGATTGGATATGGAGAGCGCCTGACGACACGCGGACTGAACCTCCTCAGTGCACCAGGCAATGATCTCGTGGCCAGTACGGCTCTTGCTGCTGCAGGGTGCCACATCGTGCTCTTCACAACAGGCCGAGGTACTCCGTTCGGAACATTTGTTCCCACCATGAAGATCAGCACTAACTCCCAATTGGCACACAACAAACCCACATGGATTGACTTCAATGCAGGCGTGTTAGTAGAGAACGTACCGATGAATGAGGTGTTCGAAGACTTCCGCCGTAAAGTCATCGCAATCGCATCAGGTGAACTCACCTGGAACGAAAAGAAAGACTATCAGGAAATCGCTATCTTCAAAAACGGAGTTACACTATGAGTTCAAGGGGTTCAAGAGTTCAAGGGGTTCAAGGAGTTCAAGGAGTTCAAGAGTTCAAGAGTTCAATCCGGCAAGCTCTCTCGGCATTTTGCCGTGAGCATGGCTACCCATGCTTTGAGCTCAAGACCATCATGTTCGACATGGATGGAGTGCTCTTCAACTCCATGCCCAATCACGCACGAGCCTGGCACAGAGCCATGGCCTTCTATGGGCTCGACCTACCCGAGGATGAAGCATATATGCATGAGGGACGGACAGGATTCGGCACCATCAACATCGTCACCCAACGTCAGTTGGGACGCAGTGCGGACAAGGCCGAATGTGACAAAATCTACAAGAAGAAGAGCGAGATCTTCAACGAATACCCAACTGCAGAGCGCATGGAAGGAGCATTCGAGGTGGTGAAAGCCGTAAAAGAGTCAGGCGTCACCCCAACCATCGTGACAGGTTCGGGTACAGCCAGCCTACTAGGACGCATTGAGCAGAACTACCCGGAACTGTTTCGTCATGAATGGATGGTTGCTGCACGCGATGTCAAGTTCGGGAAACCCAATCCCGAACCCTACCTCATGGGTATGCAGAAAGCTGGTGGATTGACCCCTCGTCAGACGATGGTAGTAGAGAACGCCCCACTTGGCGTGCAGGCAGGTGTAGCAGCTGGCTGTTTCGTCATCGCAGTCAACACAGGTCCCCTACCCGACTCCGTTCTTCTCGACCAAGGAGCTCATCTTCTTTTCCATTCGATGCGTGAACTCAGCGAACATATCGCGGACATCATTCACGAAGCAAACACTTTAAGCGATGTAAAATGTAAAATGTAAAATAAAGAAAATTAGACTTTAGACCTTAGTCCCTATTAACCTAATAAATATTAAAGAGGTAAGAGGTAAGGAGTATGAGGTAAGAGGTTAGTTCGCAGGTGTTAACATCCTATGGTGTTCTCTCACCTCTCACCTCTCACCACTCACCACAAACCAATTAACCCAATAACCCAATTAACCCAATAACCCAGACAATATGATTTCAACTGACCTTACCCGAGAACGAATCATCGCGTTGGCCGATTACTTCGAATACGTGCCTTACGATGTTACCCGTAAAGAGCTTTACAATGCCGAGTCACTTTATTCAGGTTACGATGTCAAACATCCTGAGACCGCAGCCGATTGTTACGACACACAGGTGTACGAATACTATCTGAAAACTGGCAAACACGCCTTCAGTGCCAAGGAATCGTTGGCGCGAAGCCTTCACGACCACAGTATCAACCGTTCGTTAAGCGAGTTCCTCGAGGGCTATGACCTCCGCACCATCGTGGGCATCATGGGTGGACACGGGCTTTTACGTACCGACCCCATGTATCGGGAGATTGTGCTTGTCAGCAAGCGACTCACCGAGCAAGGGTTCCTCATGATCAGCGGCGGCGGACCAGGCGCAATGGAAGCCACCCACCTCGGTGCTTGGATGGCAGGTTACTCACAAGCCGATGTCGAGGCAGTGCTCCATCGACTCCATGTGGCACCTACATTCCGCGATGAGCAATGGCTCTCAAGTGCGTTCCAAGTCATCCGCGACTACCCACAGACCCGCTACCGCAGTCTCGGACTACCCACATGGCTTTACGGTCACGAGCCATCCACACCCTTCGCTACGCATATCGCCAAATACTTCGAGAACGCCATCCGTGAGGACAATATCCTCACCCTTGCCTTCGGAGGCATCATCTACTCACCAGGCAGTGCAGGAACCATGCAGGAAATCTTCCAGGATGCCGTACAGAACCACTACCTGTCCTACGGCATCGCCAGTCCCATGATCTTCCTCGGTACCCAGTTCTGGAACTACGACATGCCTATCTACCCGCTCCTCAAGCATCTGGTGAAGAAAGGAAAATACAAGAACCTGCTGCTCACACTCACCGACAGCAATGAGGAAATCATCCAAACCCTCATCGACTTTAGAAATTTGAAAGCATAAAGAAGAATGGAAAGGAATGGAAAAGAAGTTAAAAGGCTATGAAGGGACGTTACTCGTTAGATGTACACAAAACTATCGTCCCTTTAACTTCCCTTTAACTTCCCTTCAAAGCCCTTCAATTCTAAAAAGAAAAGATGAATAACAACTTGGAACATATCAAACTCCTGGCCATTGATGCCGACGACACCCTGTGGGACAATCAGACCCATTTCGATACGGCACAAGAAAAGTACTGTCAACTCCTCCGACCTTGGGCCGACGAGCAGACAGTACGTGACAGTCTGTACAAAGTGGAATATCGCGCCATGCCCCTCACCGGCTATGGCACCAAAGCCTTCATACTCTCCATGATTGAGAATGCCATCGCAATGACCGAGAACCGGATTCCTGCAGAGACCATACAGCAGATTGTCGATCTCGGCAAGGACATCCTCCGCATGCCCGTCGAGCCCTTCCCTGGAGTACGAGAAACCCTTGAGCAACTATACAACTGCGGTCAATACACTCTCATCTGCTTCACCAAAGGCGATGCGATAGAACAAGAAGCGAAATTTTGGGAGTCAGGCCTCTCCGACGTGGTTGACGATATCATCGTCACATCCGACAAGAACGAGTACGAGTTCCGTCGGCTATGCCTGTATCACGGAGCCACACCCGCAGAGACAGTGTCCATCGGCAACTCCTTCAAGGCCGACATCCACCCCATCGTCAGCCTTGGTGGCTATGGCATCCACATCCCCTACAAACGCATGTGGCAATACGAGCACACAGAAGAATACCAGCACCCCCATGTGATTCAAGCCCAGCAGTTCGCCGACATCCTTCAGTGGCTGTAGGTCTTTGCCACCTACTCTATTCTACGAAGTAAGGCCCTATCGCGGCTCACCTGCAAATTCCTGTGTCATTTTTTAACAAAAACATCAAAAACAGCTTTTTCAGATGTTGGGACTTATGTCCATGATGTTGCGTCTGCATCTTTTTTCTTGTGAGTGAACTCCCAGAAAAAACTTGCATCCCCACCATCCATCCTACGGATGTCAACATCTTTAAAGTAAAAAACAAGAAAAACAATAGTTATCACGCCGCATGGTGTTTTTGAGCGTAAGCGACTGTTTTTTCCTTAGCCAAGGTTGTATCCCATTGGGATGCAGATGAGGAAGGAAGGCTGAGATAGGAGCTTGCTCATAAGCTCAGGATTACGGCCTCAGATGCAAAAGCTCGTAGAGCTACAGCCTTGACTAAGCTGTTTTTACTTGTTTTTGTTTATTACTATCAATTGACATCACAGGTTTTTACCAATGATCCCCTATCGCTATGAGAATCCTTACTCCTTATCACTGTCATCGGTGCGCGTCGTGATTTAGCGTCTTCATAGTACATAGCATAAGAATTTTATTGCAACGTTTTAGTCAGGTAATAGCTGACCGTTAGCTATGATACTATATCGCCTCGTTGAGGCTTTGTAAATGACAGGGTCAGATGCTCGTTAGTTCTTGATTATCTTCATGGTATAGGTATTGCCCTTTATATCCGTCACCTTCATCACATAAACCCCATGCTGCTGTAAGGTGCTGACTTTTCGACCATCTGTGGTGAAGAACTCACGCTTGGCAACTTCAATGTTGTCTTCGCTCCAAACCGTTGAAATGCCTGTAGGAATGCCTGTTACGGCTACATAGAAACGTTGTGCCCAAGTAGTGCCCTGACCATCGTTGACGGTCACCTCGACGGGATCTACACCCCCAACCTCGTTTGCCTGAATCTTGAGGACGGAGCCTTCAACAGATGGTGTTAAGAGGGTGCTCTCGGTCGTTGCAGAAAAGGTTGGAGTTCCATGCCCATAATTGGCGTTCTGTCCGTAAAAGCCGGAGAAGAAGGGTTTCATGTCAATGCTCTGGGAAGTATTCGGCTCCACAACCAGGTAAGGATGGGCCATGAACTCCAGATAGTCCTCTAACAACGTCCAGCCGTCACCATCGGGATCGTCGTTCTGGTTGGCTATGCTGGGATTACTTCCAACGCACGACTCCCACCAGTCGGGCATTCCGTCCTGATCGGTATCCCAGTTGTCGGCACGACACTCCTCTGGATATTCTTCCCAACCCTTGCCGGCAGCATGTTCGGTGATGTTCTCTTCAGAATCAATTTGTCCCTTGATCCTCGACTTCGAGCCCACATAGTGATAGGAACCATCGAGCGTCTCTTGGATGTTGCGCAGAAGGTGCTCGTCGCGCATAGGCATGGTAGCACCTGCATAGCTGGTCACTATCTTCATGGCATCCTTAGCCGTGTGGATGGTAGCATAGGAGGGGAACAGTGGTTCGTTGACAAAGTACTCATAATCAGTCGGAACGTTGTCCGTTGCAGTGTAGGTGTCACCTTGCTTATCAGAACTCACCGTGTGGTTCTTGTTTTCACGGATGTTACCAGAAACGTATGCCGTGTTGGTGCGATTGTCGGCTATGTCGGTTGTCTGTTCAAACTGTAAGGTGATAAGTTTTGTCTGCTTGGTGGCAGCTCCCATCTTGTAGTAGTTGTTAACGAAGTTCACCTCATGACTGTTGCCGTCGGTGGCACGTGCGTTCCAGTTATAGCAAACGTTGTTGAACAGGTCTAATCTGCCGATGGGACGGTTTTCATCGTCCATTCCACCGTCCATATACCAATTGCTTCCGTAGCAGTGGACCAGCAGGTTGTGGTGCCATGAGCCGATACATCCATCGACGGTAGCCGCAAAACCGTTGTTTCTGCCATCGGCATAGTCCTTATGTCCAGTGATGCCGAGTGCCTCGCTGATGACATTATACTGGAAAGAGATGTTTTGGGCATCTTTTCCATTGACGGTCACATTCGTCCCCCATGCTGCCATACAATGGTCAATGATGGTGTGGTTAGCACCCGTCAATTCCAATGCATTACCTGTATTCTCACCATAGACTCCAAGTCCTCGTTTGAAACGCATGTGGCGGCAGATGACATCAGAGCCGATATTGATGTTCGAGGCCTTGATACAGATGCCTTTGCCGGGTGCCGTCTGACCTGCGATATATGCATAGGGTTTGACAGCATACGAGTTGAAGTCGAGTTCGATGATACCGCTGACATCGAAGACTATATAACGAGGTTCATCGATGTTGACCAGTCCATAAGGCAGCGACCCCTCAGTGTTGACATCGCCGCTGAGGTTGGTCACATGGTAAACCACACCGCCGCGGCCTCCAATGGCAAAGCGGCCGTAGCCTTCAGCCTCAGGAAACGCCAGATGGCGCGGACGGAACGACCATACCTGTCCTTTGTGGACGGTACCACCCTCCTCCACTTCATCAACACGCCAGTAATAAGTGGTCATGCTGTTCAGATTGCTGATGGCATATTCTGTTTCACTTCCTTCGTATTCATAGTTGGTAGCACGTTCAACTTCATCTGCATTGGTACCGAAAAACAGACGGTGCTTAGCAGCCGTCGTTCCTGATGTCCATTTCAACGTACAGCTTCCATTGTCACAGTCGTAGTGATAATCACGATTGGTAGGTACAGGGGCTTGTGCTTCCTGATTATTGCCAGAGTTGGAGTCGATTTGCTGTGCCGTCGCCATCATGATGCCGCACAGCAGTAAGATGGTTGTAAAAAAGGATTTCATAATGATTACTGGATTTGATTGGTTGATTACGAGCGCAAAGATACAATGTTTCTTTGAATCCACAAAATAAATCACGAAAAAAAGACTCACCTGCATATTCCTGTGTCAATTTTTAACAAAAACATTGAAAAACCCTTTTGCTCTGGTTAAGACTGTCGTCTTTGATGCCACGTCTGCGAATCCGGTCATGCGAACAAGCTCGCAGAATCAGCTTCACATCCGCACCATCAATCCCTATGGGATAACAACCTGACCAAAAGAAAAACACCGCTAACGCTAAAAAACACCATGCGGCATGTTAACAGTGAATACACCAACTTTTTTCTGTTTTTCTTTTCTGTTGTTCAGACCGTATGGTCGTTTTAGATTCGAATGCCAGAGAAAGGAAGTTTACTTACTGTCTTTGGCAGACGGATTGAAAACGTATGGGTGATACCCATGAACTACAGAAAAGTGTTTTTGGTGTTTTTGTTTAAAATCTGCACAGGAATATGTAGATGAGCCCAAAAACACAGATTAAAATGTCTCAAAAACCAAGATTTTCTTGCAACTTCCAAATATTTGCTTTATCTTTGCGCCATACAAATCAATAATCTTACAATTAACAAGTGTATTTATCCTATAACAAATCCTACAATGAATAAAAGAATCCTGATGGTTTTGGCAGCTACCTTATGCTGCATGACAATATGGGCACAGCCTATCTCTGAGCAGCAGGCGAAGGAACGTGCCTTGCAGTACCTCCATAGAGATAACTCATCGGCTAAGTCACGACGTCTGGCTCTTGCAGAAAGCAGGTTGAAGGCTGCACCAACGGGCGCTACCAGCATTTATGCCTTTAATGTGGAAGGTGGTGGCTATATCATCGCATCGGCCGACGGCCGCACACTGCCTGTGCTGGGTTACAGCACAACAGGCAGCATCGACTGGGATGAGATGCCTGAGAACATGCGCAATTGGCTCAAGCAGTATGACAAGGCTGTTGCTACATTAGGTGACTGTTCGGATTATGTGGATGGCTGCCTTGCAGGAACACATCGCACCAATGCTCATCCCGACCGAAAGGCTGTCGAACCGATTATCAAGACACACTGGGGTCAGGAAGAACCTTTTTGGGACCAATGTCCTATCTACCAAGGAGCAGATAAAAGCATGGTGGGCCAAAGGTGCGTGACGGGATGTTTTGCTACAGCGTTGGCTCAAATTCTGAACTACTACCAGTGGCCAAAGTCGCTGCCCGACGGACTGCCCGATTATACCATCAATTCGGAATCAGACGGCAGCAAGAAGACATGGCATATCAATGCACTGCCGCCTGTGACCTTCGACTGGGACAACATGCTCAACGATTATGTTGTGGAGAACCCTGAGACTGGCGAGTATGCAGTCGTTGGCACCGATGCTCAGAAGCAGGCTGTAGCTACCCTGATGCGCTATTGCGGTCAGAGTGTGTCGATGGATTACAACCCATCAGGGTCGGGTGCTGAAGCATATAATTATTATTCATTGATTGATTATTGGGGCTATTCAGGAGCCATGCACTTGACACGCGAAGAATACACCATAGAGGAGTGGGATTCCATCATGTATGGAGAGATGGCTGCAGGACGACCTGTATTGTATGCTGGATGTTACGAAGGAGGTACCCATGCATTCATCTGTGACGGATATGACGGTGAAGGCATGTTCCACATCAACTGGGGTTGGGACGGCAGCAATGATGGTTTCTTTGCGCTGGCTGTGCTAAATCCACTTATTTCTAATACACCTGGCGGCGGTAGCAGTTATGGCTTTTGTTACATGGAAGATGCTATCATCCATCTCGATCCGAAAATGGAAAAAGAAGCCGTACCAAAAGGAAGTTTTTGGGGAATACGCCAAACTCGTGGTTTGATGGTTAAAAAAGAGACGTTTGTGACGGTCACATGTAAATACTACGCAGACAATGACATCGTAGCCGACTATGCATTAGGAACCATCGATGGTGACGGAACCCTCACACCAGTCTTTATGGGTGACCTTAACGGAAAAATCATCAGGCCTAACCATCTAGGACATTTCTGGACCAATTCTCTGGTTGTAGAGATTGATCCGACCGCCTTCCAATCGGACGAGGCCATCAAACTCTATCCGATGATCAGAGAACGCCAAGCAGATGCCCAGTGGCAGCCGGTACCACCTCTCCGCTCACATATCGTAGCAGGACGAACAGCAGAGGGCGAGTTCTTCTGCTATTCCACCCCACTCTATCAGTTGTCTGTCGAAAGTGAAGGTACCATCACTTATGGTTCGGGACTGATAGGAGAACGCACCGAAGTGTCCTTTGACATAAAAAACTCAAGCGATGAGGACATGAAAGGTGAGATACAAATACTGCCTGTATACTTCGGATATTTTGCAGATGAAGACATCACAGAATCAACACCCTACTTCTTTGACGACTGGATAAGAAGCGGTGCTTCTATCAAAGCAGGAGAAACAGCATCCGTCTCTTTCTCGTTCAGACCAAAGCAAAGCGGTGTAACAGCATTCTTTCTTAAAAGCGGCGAACAGGATTTTGGCTTTGAAAGCATCATATTGCCATTCGACACCATCGTCAACTACGATGCTTATGTCTATAACAACAGCTACTTCACTCGAGAAGGCGACCAATGGTATTATAACATCGAACTATGCGACAAGCCAGGCGTGAGAGTACCATTCTGGGTACCATCCGACAGCATCGGCTTCAAAATCGACTGGTACATTGACAACGTCCAAATCAACGAAATCAGCATTCGTGACGAAATCAAGGAATACCTCAAACACCTGCCCGAGCATGCCGGAAACGGTGAGTATAAGTTCAACTACCAGATGCCTATCGACATCAGCCAGCCAGGAGCATACAGACTTCAATCCCATGTAGGCACATGGACCGATGGCGGGATGAGCAACCTTAGTTGCCCTCATCTGTACGAATTCAAGATAGAAATACCAAGTGGCATCACCCCAACGACAACCACCACAGAGTCAGGCATCTACTACGACCTGACGGGACGCCCCATCGACAAGACTAAACTCTCAAGAGGAATCTATATTGTTGGGGGCAAGAAGGTATTCGTGAGGTAATACAACTCATTCGGCATATAACAACAAACGGACAGGGATTGCTCCTTGTCCGTTTGTGTGTTATTGGTGGAGGAGTATGAATAAACCCCGAAGGGGTGATATAATAAAGGATAGGGTATCAACCCTATCAATATGAGCAGACCACCCCCCACAGCACCGAAGGTGCGACAGAGTATTATAGCAAATATTGGTGGAGGAGTATGAATAAACCCCAAAGGGGTGATATAATAAAGGATAGGGTGTGAACCCTATCAATATGAGCAAACCACCCCCACACAGCGCCGAAGGTGCGACAGAGTATTATAGAACAACGGACAAGGAATCCCTGTCCGTTTGTGTTTATGGTGACATAGGAGTATGACCTTTTTGCGATGTCACTCACCTGAACTGTGGTAAGTTCAAAGCCTTACCCTTTTATAAGACCAATTCTTCCCATTTTTTGTAATTTCATACCATTGATCTAAGTCGGCATTCGCCTCCTTAAAATACAAAGATTTTTCTTCCAATTCTGCATACCAGTCATATCTGCTTTTATTAGGCAAACGGAATTGAAGAATGTTACATGCGGGGGCTCTGTCTTCATGTTCCCAAACTTGTTGTATTTGAGAACGTGTCAGTTTTCGGCTTGTATAAAATTCTTGTACAGGATAGTGTTGGGCAGCCATCTCTACTTTTACTCCTCCAATAGAGATAACACCACCAGGCTTCATACGGATTTTCACCTCTTTCCCGTCACTAATTTCATATATTTTCTTTACGGACGAATACTCGTCTGTATTAATACTGCTAACGGTGGCATCAATAAGTTTCGCATGCTCGCATGAGTCACCGGTTACATGTATTTTGACATAAAAACGTTTGACGTTTTTGTCTTTCTTATATACCCAATCTGTTAAAAAGGATCCTGCAACATCACTTTCTTTTTCCTTTAGATCTTTCCATTCTATGACAATTGCATCTGGATCAACATCAAAGCGCTCCATCACAGCTTTCTTTATGAGTTTACGGCAATACTCATCTGTCATCGTCCTTTTAACGAAATCCATACGAGAACTCTCAATTGTTATCGTAGTAGTATCGAGATAAGAATCTTCTCCTTTTATATTATTACGATTGGTGCACATTAAAAAAGCTAAAAGTACTATTGCACATCCTCCAATAATCCAGAGGTCGTAGCGTGTTTTGTTTTTCTCTTCTTCCATTTTATTGTAGGTTTATTTATATTATTAATAGTTTTAATTTAAACATATCATTTCAAAGTATCCCTTAGTCCTGAATTGTTTGTTCTTTGACCGCTTTAAGAAACTCTTCTCTAGTAATAGGAATGCTTTGTTCTCCATAAACACCCTTCTCATATCGTGCCTTGCATATTCTAATATACATCATTTCTCCATATTCCTTTTCTATGTCAGGATTTTCCAATTTCTTAAATGTAGCAGGAATCGTAATGCCAACAAAATCTCCATCAATACGATCTATAAATGCCGTAAGGTTGTCCTTTTCCATGTTAAGTGAGATAACGGGAATATCTTTAGCAGGAATATATCCTAACAAGTCTTTGCCATTATAAATGGCAATAGCATTTGGGTCATAAGGATTATCCGGCTCAGGAATAAGCGAGACTTTCATCCCCTCCTTCAGAGCATCAAGCAATTCCTCATAATTTTCCCTATATCGTAAACCTGTTATGAAAGAGGAAACGTTCTTGTTTTTAATTGGTTTGGACTGCACCATACCTTTCGCATCCCGATATACTATTTCTAAATGGTCCTCATATTCTTTCTCTTTTAACAGTCCTTGCACTGGAGAAGTTTTTTGCTCAAGAAGTACCCAGATTTCTGCTTTAATTTCATCTTCCACATTATAATCTGTTAGCATTGCTATACCACCATAATTACCTTCTTGAAATTTTCTCATTAATTCCGGACACACGAATTCAAAATATACTTGATTCTCCGATGAGTTATAACATCTAAGCGTACCATCTATAAGCGCCGTTTCCATCAAACGAGGAATACCATCCTCATCCATCCATTCGTTTTCCACATAATCAGTAAATTCATCTTGTGTTGTTATGAGTGCGTCGAATTTGACCATGTCAGCAAAAACAAGATAGCCTTGAGATGTTCTTTTATACTTGCCGACTTCACTAGTTTCCTCGTTATTTGTTGCTTTTTCTGATATATCATCATTATTAGGCTCTTCATTAGAATCTTTATTAATGCGCACCCACAAATCTAGGGAGAATTCGTTATCTGCAAGCTTCGTTTTACAATCAGATAATATGGCGATTCCTGCATAACCCTTTTGAAAAAGTTCTTTTAACGCTGGGCATGTAAACTTAAAATAAACTTTGTTAGTCGAAGAATCATAACATTGAAGTGTTCCGTCAACTAGCGCCGTATCCATTACAATTGGATTATCATCATCGTTCATCCATTCTTTCTCCATAAACTTTGCAAATCTACTATTTCCACATGGAACTCTCGCATCATATTTATTCATGTCAGCAAAAATTACATATCCTTGCGGTGTCCTTTTGTACCGACCTACTTTACCCGTTTCTTCATCTTCCCATGTGAATTCGGATGTATCGACGTTATTTGAGTCATCTGATTGTTTCTCACCTTTATTAATTGCTATAAAGAAA
This sequence comes from Bacteroidaceae bacterium, assembly GCA_017616445.1. Taxonomy (GTDB): domain Bacteria; phylum Bacteroidota; class Bacteroidia; order Bacteroidales; family Bacteroidaceae; genus Colivivens. Next base: position 5,689 of record JAFZYE010000081.1, on the reverse strand, counting down.
AATACTAATCCAATAATTATTAAACAAATGATTAAGATTGCCATAATAAGTATTTAAATTTTAAGAGTTAATAAATGACGAATGTTAATATACAAAAAAAGCGCAGACCTACCATATACTCCTCATCGGCCTGCGACAGCCTCAAAAACTCTATGATAAAGCCCACGCATATAGCGTAGCTTCAATGAGTTTTTGATATGCTCATATATCTCAAATGAGGTCGCAGTTCATGAGGAGAATTGAGCCAATATGTCTTGCACTCTTTGCAGAATGCAGTGGCAAAGATAAGGTATTTCTATGAAACCACCAAAGAAAAAAGAAATTTTCTTTATGTATTATAAAAAATAAGGGCTCTCCACTTGGAGAACCCCTAGGTTTTAGATTGTTATTTCACCAGTCTTGATGTTGTAGCGAGCAAGATCACCATTACAGTTGCGGAGACATACATACTTCCTACCAATAATGCTCGAGTTATAAGACGGTTCTTGATAATAGAGCAATGGGAAAGCTTCTCCTTTACGGTTATAAACTGTCAAACGTTTTTTGCACACATTTTTATAAGCCTGCATGGCCTTAATAATAATATCGTCTGTCATATTGTTTAAAATTTGAAATTAATAATTATTTCTCAATACCAGACTTTGCTTTATAAGGCTTGGCTTTACATTGCTTCACTAAACTTTGCAGGATTTACGCTTTTGCTACCTGAGTGCAAAGATACGAAGAATCTATGAAACGAGCAAGGAAAACATAAAAAAAGTTAAAAAACACGGTAAAAAAAGGTAAGCAATTTTCACACCGATGTCACCTGCTTAAAATATACTAGAAAGAGGTTTGAGTCTTTTTGTGTTTCTTGGCATTTTACCGCTTTTCATAGTGAGGAAAAAGTATTTGAAACCCGTGCACAGCTATACATAATTATAACGATGAAAGGGGGTTCTGTTAAAATTGGTTAAAAAACGCACTATAAAAAGTAGACAATTGTCACACCGATGTCACCTGCTTAGAATATGCTAGAAAGCGATTTTGCCAAATGTGCTTTTCATGACGGAATAACTAAATTCATGATATTTTCGCTAACAGAATCTTGCTTACCATTCATTCTCACACCTATTTATATTATATATGTGCTAATAGGTCACACCATCGTGTGTGACCCGACCTTTTTTGCGTGTGACCTGACCTATTTTACGTGTGACCCGAGAAACGGGCGTGTGACATGAATACTTTGTCACCAATGTTTTAAAGTCTTTTCGTACCTTTGCACTCAGAATTCTATCGCGGAGTTCTCTGCTTTTCATTCTTATAGGAATTGAGCGAGATAACCTGGCACGGCTCCTCGACTACGGGCTGATTCCCTCACTAAGTGACCGTAGCGTGCAAGAGAGGTTAACATTAATACTGGATTAATTATGAGAAATAGTATTAATTCCTTATCTCAAGTCTATGCTGCTTCTGACAGCGGACTTGACATCATCAAAAGCGTTTGTCCACAAGTGGCAGACGTAATTGGAACTAACAAACTCTTCAAGCTTCGTCTTGACGAGCGTACACCGTCAGCACGTCTCTATGCTCCTAAACAGGGCGAGGACTGTTGGCATGTGAAGGACTATGGCATGAGCGAGGAGGGTGGTTACTTCTCTCCTATCGACCTCTACATGTGGTCGAAGGGATATGCCAAAAGCCAGTTTTCATTGGCTCTTCATGAGTTGATGGAACAGTATGGTGTGGCAGAATCACTTACATCGAAGGCGAACCGACCTGAGATTGAGCGTCGTCCTGCAAATGAATCCGAGAAGAGCCAGCCACCAAGAGTGGTACTTCGTGAAGGCTTCACGTCAGGTGAACTCTACTCATGGGGGCCATGTGTCAAGGCTGAACATCTCGCTGAGTTGGGATGGAGTGCGGTTGAGTCAGTCGCGATAAACAATGACGATGAGGTTATCATAAAGAAGTCCACACCGAATTATCCGATTTTTGCCGAGGAATGTCAATACCAGGACGAAAACGGCAATATCTGCTCGTTCAAGAAGCTTTATGAGCCAAAGAACCCCGACAAGGCTTACCGCTTCAGCATCGTTGGCAAAAAGCCTTCGCACTACCTCTTTGGACTAACGGCGTTGCGTCGGAAATACAAGGAGTGTAACGAAACGAAACTCGGCGAGGTCGTATTGGTTTCGGGTGGCAGCGATGCCGTCAACCTGCTCAGCATGGGCTATCAGCCTGTCTGGCAAGGCAGTGAGACGGAAGAGCTGCATGAAGAAGACATCAGGCTCCTGATGGAGTATGCCAAACGTGTTGTCAACATCCCTGACATAGACTCGACGGGGCGATTGGTTGGACAACGGCTGGCATTGCGCCATCCAGACATCTACACTGCATGGCTTACGCCTACGGACATGAACCGCCTGCATGACAACCGCGGTCGTCAGCGCAAGGATTTGAAGGATTATATCCAGTTGCATCCTGACAGGAAGTCTGTACAAAGGCTGATTGACAGAGCCATACGAGCTCAATTCTGGGTGGTGGTGAAAGATTCAAGTGTAGTGAAGTATGAACTATCGCACGCGAGCCTTGATTACTTTTTGGAATTGAATGGCTTCTACACCCTCAAGGACGACGACAAGAAAGAACCTCTCTATATCAAGATAGAGGGTGCCAAGGTCAGTCATGTCCACGCTAAGACCATTCTCAACTTTGTTGTCAAATGGGCTAAGGAAAATGGACTTCCAGAAGCGTTGCAGAACAAATTGTTGCGTTGTCGTGACCTGCCGACTAGTGAAAAAAGTACACTGACTGAGCGCGACGATCTTGACTTCACCAAGGCTACTGCCACATCTCAGCGAGTCTGTTTCGATAACTGCTGGGTAGAAGTGACGAAAGATGGCATTTACAGTTATCAGTATTCGTCTTTGACGGGTCATTACGTTTGGGATGACAGCATTGTGCACCACTCCTATCGAGAGATGAAGCCGATGTTTGAAGTTGAAGAAACTGAAAATGACTATCGGATAATCAAATCAGATGAGATTCCCAGCAAGTTCTTCCAGTTCGTTATCAACTCTTCAAGGCTTTATTGGCGCAAATCAGATGAATTGGGACTAGAACTATCCGACGAAGAAAAGGCAAGAGAGAACCAGACTCTGCTTAGCAAGATAGCCTGCATCGGATATTTGAACCACCGTTTCAAGTCGGAATCATCGGCTTGGGCACCATTCTGTCAGGACTCTGCATTGGGCAATGGTGATGACGAAAGCAATGGCCGTTGCGGCAAATCTTTCTTCTACAAGGCCAGCAGCTGCCTGCTCAACACATTCCCTATAGATGCACGTTGGACATCTGTGGTTGATAACCGCTTTCTCTTCGACGGAGTAAATTCTGACACCGATTTGATTATCGTGGACGAATGTCACAAAAACCTCGACTTCGATGTATTCTTCAGTAAGATTACTGACGGATTCCGCGGTGAGGGAAAAGGAGAGCATCCGTTCCTGATACCATTCTCGAAAAGTCCAAAGCTGTGCTTTGCAACTAACTACGTGCTCAGAAAGCACGACCCAAGTACCATGGGACGTCTCTGGCAGCAAATCTTCAGCGATTACTATCACGAGGCAACAAAGGAGAATGACTACAAAGAGACCCGTAAAATCAGTGATGACTTCGGTTGTGACTTGATGGGTGTAGAATATTCAGAACAAGATTGGCAAGCAGATATTGCTTTTATACTTCAGTGTCTGAAGTTCTATCTGTCGCTTCCTGCCGATAAACGTAAGATCATGCCACCACTGGCACAAATCGAACGACGTGAGCAGCAGGCTGCCGTGGGTAAGGACTTCCGTCAATGGGCCGAGGAAAATCTAGGTGAAGGCAGTGAGTATATCGATCGAGAGATAATGGCTCAAACGCTACTGAACGAGTTCAATCACGAGACCGGTTACAAATGGTCAATGACTTTGTTGACCCGCAAACTGAAAGCCTATTGCGAGTTTGCACCTCATATCCATTGTCTGAATCCTGTTTCCATCACAGGCAAAGCAATCGATGGAGAACCATGGGTAAAACGCGAAAACGGTAAACAGGAGCGGTTCTACTACGTGCAGTCGGTTCTGGCTCATGCTGCCGAACACAAACAGGAGGAAGCATCCGAACAAGAACTTCCATTCTAATCTCTAGCAAGGAGGCTCGCCACATCAGCGAGCCTCTTATTTGATGTTACACTTTCTGTGTGACACTTCATTTTCCCTATTCTTACTCCTTACTTTAGTATTTTCAATTTATACCTCCTATTTTTACCTATTTAAAGTGTAAAAGTGTAACAGAAGAAAATATATGTATTTAATCCTTTGAAAGTCAATGATTTGAGAGAGATTTTCCATGTGACACTTTCTGTTTCGGTTTGTTACACTTTTATTCAATCTATAAAACTATCACATCATTCCTGGACACCTTAGCCATCATCCATATAATCTCTGGATTCATACTCTCCTCCACCATAAATGGTCCCCCTCCCAAAGACCCCCTCTAACTCCCTTTATGGGGAGAACATGGGAAGGAGCTAAGATGAAAAAATATTTCAATATTTCTGCAAAATAATTGCTAGAATATTTGCATATATGAAATATTTTTCGTAACTTTGCAGTGTGAAAGAAAGGTGGTGATGACGGACGGCTGGCGAGCCTCTGAGGGGTGCTACACGATGGAAAACTTGCAGCTACGCGAGGCGCCGCGTGCAGTCACGCGAGGGAACAAGTGCAGCTACGCGAGGGAGCAAAACAGGCCTAAGGACGAGCCACTCGGAATTCACACTGTGTTAGTTAATTTATTTACGTACCACTCAAAAAAACAACAACAATGAGTATCAATGTAAAAGCAATGGAACGTGACATCTCGTTCCAGAAAGATCAGACTAAGTACGCTTATGTCATGACCACTACCCTTTACAACACGCTCAAAGCCGACAAGGTGATTAAGGAGGCAGCACTCCGTAGCGGTGTAAATCAGGGTGTAATGCAGGCATGCTGGGATGCAGCAGGAGAAGTCATCAAAGCCTGGGCCACTGAAGGTCACAACGTGCCTATCCCAGGACTTGGTAGTATGCGTTTCTCTGTACGTGCACGTAGCGTAGAGGATGTGAACGATGTAAAGACCAGTCTCATCAAGACGCGTCGTGTCATCTTCACCCCTTCACAGGAAGTGAAGAACGAACTGGCAGCAACCAGCATCTCCATCACTTGCTTCGACCGCAACGGCCAACTTGTGAAACGAGTATTGTCGTCCGACACGGGCGATGTAGAAGATCCTGAAGGAGGTGACAACGGAGGTTCTCCTTCGACAGGCTCAGGAACCAGCGGCAGCGAGAACAACGGTAGTCAGAACAATGGTTCAAGTAGTTCAAGTGGTTCAAGTGGAAGCAGCTCCGTAGCAGCTCCAACCATCAGCGGAACGACTCCGTTCGATGACTCGACTCAGGTAACCATCAGTGGTCCTGCTGGTGCAACCATCAAGTACACCACCAACGGAGTAGCTCCAACCGCTACGTACGGTAACGACTACGAGGAGCCTATCACCCTCAATGCATCCGCAACCGTGAAGGCTGTAGCCATCATCGATGGCGTAGCCAGCGAAGTAGCTACGAAGGCGTTCGTGAAGAACGGAAGCCAAGGTGGAAGTGGTGAAGAAGGGATGTAGA
>JAFZYE010000080.1 GCA_017616445.1 Bacteroidaceae bacterium | reverse complement strand
CGAAATACGAAAACTTCATCTCTGTCAATGCAGGCGACAGAATCACGCTTGGATGCCAGATTCTTGACACCAATACCTATCCTTCCGCAAAGTATCAGTGGTACAAGTGCTATTGGGACGCAAAACAGAAGAAAGATGTTATTAAGAGCCTGAGAAGCTATAATTCAGAAGACTTCGTACTGACAGAAAGCGCAGCATACAGCGATGGTGGCATGTACAGGGTGACTGCACGCCTTACTGACAAAAACGATAAGGTGGTGACTCAAAACTATTACTTCTATGTCGATGTGCAAGAGAATGCAGGTCAGTTCAAGGAATGGCCGACTTATAACCTCACATACGACTTTCACACCGAATATCCGAAGTTGAGTACACCACAGAAAGTACATAATGTAAAGCAGAAGAACGGCCAAAAGGCAAACCAGTATGTTGGTGAGTGGTGGTCCATATTCTGGGGCGACAACCTCAACACTACTGTTGGCACAGATAAAGAGACCGTCATGGCAGCAGCCAAGAACCTCGTAGAGAAATACGACTATGATTTCTCATACATACGCGATTACATGGGATGGCCACCAGACCTCAGTGCCCGTGAAGGCTATAAGTCGTTCGTCTATATCTTCGGTTCAGGACTGTCAAACGACAATGAGTCCAACACCACGCAAGGCGGCTATCAGAGCACCACACGCGTCGACGGCAAGAACTATGCGTGTGTGTGGGCATCATACTATCCGTTCAGCCGATTCCGCGACGATGCCGACCAACTCTGGAGCGACGGCGACTACCAACGTGATGCGATGATTCACGAAGGTATTCACGCCATATTTGCAGACCTTGATGCATGTAGAGGTTCCTCGTGGTTCCATGAGGGAGGTAACACATGGTTGCAAGGACAGGTCTATGCACGTCGTGATGGCAAGTTCGGCGATGCAGGATTCCTCGACGGAGGCCCGTTCCTCGCTCCCCACATGCCTATCGAGTGCTACTCAGGATGGTTACAGGACGGTTCTTACGGAGGTCCTGCAGCACAAGGAGTGAATATGTACAGTGGAGGACAGCAGATATGTACCTGGCGCAACTATCTTGGCGGTGTTCAGTATGCCAATGCATTCCCTACAGTAGTGGCCAACGTATGTGGTGACGGAAGTATCCCTTGGATATGGCGTTACTGCAAGAACCGCGTACTTGAAACCATGGGTGATACGCTGGGCGACGAGGCCATGCGCGATGTCATCATACAGTATCGTGCACGTCAGGCACTCTTCGACCTCGGAGGCTGGGACAACAGCTACAGGTCGGTCACCAACTCCTATTTCGGAACAACCGTAAAGGCGGAATACAACAATGGTGTGTGCGCTGGTGCCGGACAGCCCATCGTAGGACGCGACTCAGGCAGCAGCCAAATGGCATGCTGGATAAACGTAGCACCCTACAAACTAACCCCTTACCAAACTGTTGAAGTCAACGACTCGGCAGGATGGATGGCACCCGACACCCTCACCAATCCTGGCTGGAGCGGTGCCAATATCATACCAATACATGTCATGGGTGATGTAGCCAACGTAGAGTTCCGTCCAGAAGACACCAACATGCGTGCCCTACTCTGCTACCGTACAGCAGATGGAGAGTGTTACTACAGCCAGACTGTTTACTGCGGCAATATGAGCATCGACATCACCAAGAAACCAGCCAACGGAGTCATCTTCTGCGTCGTAGTCAACACAGACTACGTCTATACCGGCGATGCCCAGCGCAAACACCATTGGGACTATCGTCTGCGATTAGGCGAAGGAGCCATAGCCACAGCCGACCCATACATCAAATGGTACTATTACGAACGTACCCTGACCGATCCTGCTTACGAGAAGCTGATTTCAGGAATCCGTGAAATCAACAACGGCAACACCCCCGACAGCGAAGGCATTAAGATAATGTCATCACATTTCAGCCCTGGCAGCACCGTAAGTGTAGACCTCAACGGCGTGAATCCATCCGATATCCGACTTCGTATCATAGGAGCTTCAGGAGTGGTATGTGCAGATGGTCGCGTCAATGCTGACGGCTCGTTCCAGTTACCAGCCAACCTTCACAACGGCCTCTACATCATCCTCTTCTCTCATAACAACAAAAAAGAGACATTCAAGGTCATTGTGAAGTAATCAAAAAGATTATTGTAAAGTCATCAAAAAAAAGGAGCCGCTCGGCTCCTTTTTTTGATGATGTATCAGTTGATGAACAGCAGTTCACGATACTTCGGCAATGGCCACAGGTCGTTGTCGACCACCTCTTCGAGTTTGTCGATAGGACGACGGATGGCGAAGAGAGACTCTGAGATGACGTAGTAGGCAAGGGCTTTCTCTCGCTCGTACTCAATCTAGTTGGCTTCCCTACGAGCATCGACCATCGCGGCACTCTTCGTGCGGATATCCTCGATGAGACGGGTGACTTTCTGAAGAAGTTCAAGTTCGGTAGCGGCCATCGTCTCGAAGTCGTCCGGATAGAGGGCTTTGAGCTGAGTGACAATCGTCAGCAGGCGGGTCTTGTAGGCAAGGGCGGCTGGGATGATGTGGTTGATGGCCATGCGTCCCATCACACGGGCCTCAATCTGTACTTTCTTCGTATAGGTCTCCCACTTCACTTCGTTGCGGGCCTCCAGTTCTGCCTTCGTATAGACGCCAGTCTTGGCAAACATCTCAACAGAGGCCGGCTTGGTGAACTCGTCGAACATACGTGGCACGCAGGTCTCTGTATCCAGTCCACGACGCTTCGCCTCTTCCTTCCATTCATCGGTATAGCCGTTGCCGTCGAAGCATACGGTGTCGATGATGCTGGCAATGAGCGGCTTGAGCACGTCCATGATGGCGATGTTCATCGCCTTGCCTGCGGCCATCTCCTTGTCGACTGCTGCCTTGAACTCCGTGAGCTGTTCGGCTACGGCTGCGTTCAGCGTCGTCATGGCTCCTGCACAGTTGGCACTTGAACCTACGGCACGGAACTCGAAACGGTTACCGGTGAAGGCGAAAGGAGAGGTACGGTTGCGGTCGGTGTTGTCGATGAAGATCTCAGGTATCTCTACCAGTCCTACTGACTTCCCTTTCTTGCCTGCAATCTCGATAGGAGTATCTGACGGTACTTCGAGCAGCTTGCGCAGCACGTTGGTCATCGTATGTCCGAGGAACGATGAGATGATGGCCGGTGGTGCCTCGTTGGCGCCCAGACGGTGGGCGTTGGTGGCAGTAGCGATGGAGGCCTTCAGCAGGGCGTTATGCTTCTGTACGGCTACGAGCACGTTGACGAAGAAGGTGACGAACTGCAGGTTGCCCATCGCGTCCTTGCCAGGAGCGAGCAGCAGGGTGCCGGTATCGGTTCCGAGCGACCAGTTGTTGTGCTTACCACTTCCGTTGATGCCTGCGAAGGGTTTCTCGTGGAGCAGGAGCACGAAGCCGTGCTTGCGGGCAATCTGCTGCATGAGGTTCATAATCATCTGGTTCTGGTCGTTCGACAGGTTGGTCTCACCATAGATAGGTGCGAGCTCGAACTGGTTGGGGGCAACCTCATTGTGGCGGGTCTTCAATGGGATACCGTGACGGTAGCCGGCAATCTCGACGTCCTTCATGAACTCCATCACACGTGAAGGGATGGCTCCGAAGTAGTGGTCGTCCAACTGCTGGTTCTTCGATGACTCGTGGCCCATGAGCGTACGGCCTGTGAGCATGAGGTCGGGACGGGCTGCATAGAGGTCCTCATCGACGAGGAAGTACTCCTGCTCCCATCCGAGGTAAGAGAACACCTTCTTCACCTTGGGGTCGAACAGCTGACAGATAGGTACGGCTGCATCGCTGACAGCCTTGAGGGACTTCTTCAGCGGGGTCTTGTAGTCGAGTGCCTCACCTGTGTAGGAGATGAATACGGTAGGAATACAGAGGGTGTCGTCCTGGATGAAGACTGGTGACGTAGGGTCCCATGCCGTATAGCCACGTGCCTCGAAGGTGGCACGGATACCGCCGCTTGGGAACGAGCTGGCATCCGGTTCCTGCTGGCTGAGCGACTTGCCGTCGAACTCCTCAATCATACCGCCTTTCTTGTCGTACTCCATGAACGAGTCGTGCTTCTCTGCGGTACCCTCAGTAAGTGGCTGGAACCAGTGGGTGACATGTGTCACATGATGCTCCATGGCCCAGGTCTTCATGCCTTCTGCTACCTGATTAGCAATCGCACGGTCGAGCGGTTTCCCGTTGTCGATACAATCAACCAAATCGTTATAGGTAGATACGTCAAGATACTTGCGCATCTTGTCACGATTGAACACTAACTCACCAAAGTACTTAGAAGGGCGCTCCGTAGGAGCTTCAGCAGGAATGGCTTTCTTCTTGAAGGCGTCCTGCACGACGTCAAATCTTAATTTACTCATCGACTCATTTACTATTTGACAATTTACTATTTAACAAATTTCATTTGTCAACTCATTATATTGGGTGCAAAGGTACAAAAAAAATAAAAGTTAAGAGTTAAGTGTTATTAAAAAAATGAAAGAACAATGAAATTTAACACCTTAATTTATATATTATAAGATTGGTATGGACATGTTTTAAGTTTTCCAGGAAATCATTAAACCTTTTTTAAGTTCGTATGTCATAATAGCGTAATTAATTTTTTAAAAAGATGAAAAAAATTCTTTCTATCGCTTTACTCGTTGTTTTCGCAGGTTTGACAGTAACAGCTCAAACAACAACTACTACAAAAACAGCTAAAAAAACAAAAGCAAACGTAACAGGTTTCGTGAAAGACTCTGAAGATGGTGAAGCATTGGTTCGTGCAACTGTACAGATTATGACAGAGGACACTACCAAAATGGTTGCCGGAGGAGTTACTAACACACTTGGTGGTTACACTATCAAGAACGTAGAAGAAGGTACTTACATCGTGAAGATTTCCTATCTGGGATATCACAACTTCACCCGTAAGATTACCATCAAGAATGGTTCGACCATCCACAACGTAGGTACTACCCTGCTGATACCGAACACCATCCTGATTGAAGGTGCGGTAGTCGAAGCAGCACTGCCTCAGATGGAGGTGAGGGAAGACACCATCATCTTCAATGCTGATGCATTCAAGGTACCAGAAGGATCTGTGCTTGAGGACCTCGTAAAGAAACTGCCTGGTGCAGAAGTGGACAACGACGGTACCATCAAGATTAACGGTAAGACCATCCAGCGTATCCTCGTAAACGGTAAGGAATTCTTCTCGAACGATAAGGATATGGCGATGAAGAACATCCCAACAGAAATCATCGAAAACATCAAGACCTACGACCGTGCATCTGACCAGGAACGTCTGACCAATATTGCTGACGGTAATGAAGAGACTGTGATCGACCTCACCGTGAAGAAAGGTATGAACAAGGGTTGGTTCGGAAACTTCGACCTCGGTTATGGTACAGAAGACCAGTATGCTAACCGTATCAACTTGAACCGCTTCATCGACGATAACTTCCAGGCTTCTATTATCGGTAACCTCAACTCCAACGGAGGTGGCGGTATGGGAATGGGCCGTGGAGGCGGCGGCGGTGGCGGCGGTAAGAACCGCAATGGCCAGGTCGGTATCAACGCCGTACTTTCAAAAGAACGTAAGTATGAAATCGGTGGTAACGTCCGTTACAACGCCCGTAAGAGCGAGAACCAGAGCAAGTCTTCATCTGAGAACTACCAATATGGTTATAAGACCTACTCAAACCGTTTGAGCGACAGCCGTAGCCATAACGATAACGCAAACGCTGAGTTCCGTATTGAGTTGCAGCTTGACTCACTCACCACGTTCCTCATTCGTCCTGTATTGGGATTCGGTAACTCATTCTCAACCAGCGGTGGCAAAAACAACGAGTTTAACGCTGACCCATATTCAATCAATGTTATTGAAAACGAATTCGAACAAGATGCATTGATTCCTAATTCTATTCGAACCAACCGTAATCTGTCGAACTCACTCTCATTCAGTGACAACAAGCAGGTAAGTGCAAACATGACCCTCAGCCGTCGATTCAAGACTCGTAACCGTAACCTCTCGTTCAACGGTAGCTTCAACTACAACACGAGCGACGGAAGCAACTTCAATGGTTCAAACGCTACTTATTATCAGGTAAAAACCGACTCTACGTATAATCCTGCGACAAACAAGTGGGAATACACATATAGGACACAACCTACTTTCCGCTATCGTCTATCACCACAAACGACCAGAAGTTTCAGTGCCGGATTCACATATAGCGAACCTATCGCAACGAACCTCATCCTGCAGACCACCTATAGCTTCAGCTATAACTACCGCAAGAACATGAGCGACACATACGATCTTATTAATAAATATAAAAGAGATCAAAACGATCCAAGTGGATTAGGATTTGAGACCGTATGGAACGATAGAGACAAAACTTGGGACAAAGTGACATATCCTTCAGATTGGGCTGCACTTGGCGACACAATTCTGGACAAATTAGGCATGCTACCAGATTGGTATTTTCAAGATCAAGAATTGTATTTAAGTGATGACTTGACCAACCACAACAAGAATATTGACTCTAACCACACCATCAATATTCAGGTACGTTGGAACTCTAACTTCATCACTTCATCAATCGGTGTACAGATGGTTCCACAGAGCCAGCACATCGAACAGAATTACATGGGTGTAGATATCGATACAACCCGCCACTTCTTCAAGATCTCTCCATCACTCCAGTTCCGTTACAGATTCAACCGTCAGAACCAGCTGAACTTCTCATACCGCATGCAGATGAACCAGCCAAGTATAACAAACATGCTCAATATTGTGGATGACAGCAACCCATTGAATATCCGCATGGGTAATCCGAACTTGAAGAACTCGTTCAACCACAATTTCTCACTCAGTTGGCAGAACTACGTGACCGCAACCATGCAGAGCTACAATATCAACGGATCGTTCAGCATGACATCGAACAACGTAAGTAGCCGTACGCAGCATGATCCAACAACCGGTCAGTCTGTAACAATGCCTATGAACATCAGCGGTAACTGGAATACAAGCTTAAGATTCGGTTTCAACACCCCACTCTTCGCAAACGAACGACTGATGTTGAACACCACCACAAGTACAAGCTACAGCAACAATGTAAGCTACCTTTCAAAGCAAGTTATGGGTCCTGATGGCAAACCTGTTGTTCTTGACTACGTAGGAGGTAGAGCAATTTACCAATATGACGACTTGAAGAACCAGACGAACAACCTCACATTGGGCGAAAACATCAGTTTGAACTACCGTCAGGAATATTGGGACATCCGTATCAACGGAAACTTCAGCTACACACACCAAAAGAACAAGTATCAGGAAGTGAACAGTCCTAACACCTTCAACTTCAGCTATGGAGTTGAGTCGAACGGTAACTTCAACAACGGATGGGGCTATTCAACCAACATCAGCATGAGCAGCCGTCGTGGTTACGCTTCAAAGGAAGCAAACTCAAACGAATTAGTATGGAACGCTCAGATAAGCTACCGCTTCCTCAAGGGACGTGCAGCAACCATCAGCCTCCAGGCATACGATATCTTGAACAATCGTAAGAACTTCAACCGCAACATCAGCGCAAACGGACGTACTGATACTTGGACTCAGACAGTCAACAGCTACGTAATGGCTCACTTCATCTACCGCTTCAACTTCTTCGGAAGTGCATCAGGACGTCGTGAACTCCGTCAGCAGCGTGCAGCTCGTCAGGCTAACATGCCTATGTCACCAGCAGGTGGTGGTGCAATGCCAATGGGCGGTGGAATGCCAATGGGCGGTGGAATGCCAGGTGGCGGACGATTCTAAAGGATCCACCCCAGCCCTCCTTGAAAGGAGGGAGTCTTTATAGCTCTCCCCTTGCAAGGGGAGCGGGGAGAGGATCCCTTAGCCAACGAATACAAAGAATACTAGCCTAAAATTGAATAATTACCTAATTGGCGGGAGGCCTGCTTCGTGCGAAGCGGACCTCCTTTTGTTATCATTATATTTTTCTATTATAGTTTAAAATTTTTCACTTTTCACTATTCACTATTCACTTTTTTTCTTACCTTTGCAAAAAGAAAAGACAGAGCCATGTTTGCACTATGTGACTGCGACAGTTTCTTTGCCTCCTGTGAGCGGGTGTTCCGACCCGAACTCTATGGCAAACCCGTTGTTGTACTGAGCAACAACGACGGATGTATTGTAGCCATGACCAAGGAAGCCAAGCAGTTGGGACTCAAACGTGGCCTACCCTACTATCAAGTGAAAGACCTCATCCGAGCCAACGGGGTGGCTGTGTTTTCAAGCAACTACGCACTCTATGGCGACATATCGTCACGCGTGATGCAGCTGATAGCCGAAGAAGTGCAGGACATCGAAGTCTATTCCATAGACGAAGCATTCTTCGACATCAGCGGATTTGCACCCGATCGATTGCATGAGAAACTTGTGAAGCTGCGTGCGAAAATCTATAAGGGAATCGGCATACCCGTCTCTATCGGAGTGGGTACCACTCGCACCCTGGCAAAGGTCGCCTCCCATTTCGCGAAGAACTACCAAGGCTATCAGGGAGTGTGCATCATCGATACGGAGGAGAAACGTACAAAAGCGCTGCAACTGTTTCCTGTAGACAAGGTATGGGGCATCGGGCGTCAGTTCCGCAAACGATTGGAGTACTATGGAGTGGGAACGGCTTACGACTTTCAGGAATTGAAAGAGTCGTTCGTCCGCAAGGAGTTCAAGCTCTCAGGCGTTAAGACTTGGAAGGAGCTGCAAGGCATCGCATGCAAGTCAGTCGACGAATTGCCTGAGAAGCAAAGCATCTGCACCAGCCGCTCATTTGCAGAGATGATAACCGACTTCGACAAGATGACGGAGAGTATCGCCAATTTCACAGCCAGCTGCTGTCGTCGGTTGAGGAAACAAGGGTCGGTAGCAGAGACCATCACCGTGTTCATCATGACCAACCGCTTCAGGACCGACTTGCCACAGCAGATTGAGAGCACCTCAATTCAGCTCATCACCCCTACCGACTCCACCATGCAACTCACCAAGTATGCCATTACGGCCCTGCGGAAGATATGGCGCGAGGGCAACCACTACAAGAAGAGCGGAGTGATACTGACGGGGATATCCAGCAATCGGGACATACAACAGAATCTGTTTGATAACGTGGATCATGCGAAGCAACGAAGACTCACCAATACCATCGACGAGATTAACAGGACCCAAGGGCCTGATGCCGTGCATCTCGCCATTCAGAGTGATTCGTTCAGCAAATGGAACCTCCGCCGTGAACACATGTCACCCTGCTACACGACGAACATCAAGGATGTGCTGATTGTGAAAGCATAAAAAGATGCGCCGAACTAATTGTCCGGCGCATCTTTTTATGATATATTGGCTGTGGTAGAATCAGCCAAATTGGCAGAGGTATTAGTTTGCATCCTTATACTTGGCATACTTCTTCTCGTTGGCACTATCCTGAAGTGCATGATAGCAACGATAGAGGTAGTTGCCCCAAAGGACAGGCTGATCGGGTTCGCACTCTTCAGACTTCTTATAGCAAGGAATGGCTTCGTTGATCCACTTCTTACACTCTGCGATGTTGGTACGTTTCTCCATCGCAATCTGATAGTAGCATGTTCCCAATGAAGTCCAAGCACGTCCATAAGTCGGGTCGATCTCGAGGAGTTTCTTGAACATTTCGATTGCCTCTGTGTACTTCTTGTCGTTGAAGGTCATGAGGGCCTTTGTCTCAACGAAATATATTTCCTGAGGATAGAGCTTAGCCATCTCGTCGCAACGCTTGAGCGCTTCCTCTTCCTTTCCCTGATGGAGGTATTCCTGCACAAGAAGCTTCGGGAACTGCACGTCGTTGAAGTGCTCTGCAGCATAGCGGCAATACTTTTCCCAGTTCACCATGTCGCCATGATCCTTGTAGGTGTTCATAAGCTCCACGCATGTGTAGGTTCCGTAAGTAGGTGACTCGAGCGTTTTCTCGTACCACGTGAGGTACTTGAGGGTGTCTTCCCATGTGCGGGCCATGTTCTTCAGTGCCATACCGTAGTAGAGGTTCGCACTCTCGCGCAAAGAGTCGGTCTCGTTGAGTTTCAACTCCTTGTAGAGAGGGTCGTCAAAGGTACCCAGATAGCAGTCGAGCAGCTCTGTAGCTTCCTTTGGATGTGAGTTCACGATGGCGCAAGCACCTGAAAGAATGTTACCACGGAGCGAGTATGCCTCAGTCTGTGCATCCTTGTGAAGTTCTTTGTATTCACTTTCCTTCACTGGCAGCTTTCCCTTTTCGTTTGGAGTCGTGAGGCATTTCTCATAGATAGAGTAGTATCCAAGAATGTCACTCAGACCACGGAAATACTGTAGTGTGTCAAGTCCTGCTGTCTGACCGTCCTGATAGAGTTTGAAAGTCAAGATGTTCTTGATCTTAGCTGCCACTCTCCAAGTGTCGTAGTAGTCCTTACTCTTTTCATGTACCATACACTCCTGGATGTCTTTCCATGCTTGATTGACCAAGCGGTAATCGACATTACGTGAGTCACGGCATGCTTCAGTAAGCTTCGTATTCGCATCAATCACTGCATACTTTTGTGCAAACAGAGTTGAACTTGCTGTCAACAATGCGCAGATGAATAATACTTTTTTCATAACTATTCAATTTAATTGATTAATGATTATTCTTCACTTGTCTCGTTATTGGTATTCTCCACTTCTGGAGTTTCCTTATATGTCATATTGGTCTGTCCGTCAGCATCGGGCACGTTCTCATCGTCTTCTACTTCCTCATGCTCGACCTTACATACACTTGAGATGGCATCGTTACGCTTCTTCAAGTTGATGAGGGTCACACCCTGCGTGTTACGTCCCTGAATGCGTACAGTCTTGAGCGCAAGACGGATGGCGATTCCACTCTTGTTGATAATCATCAGGTCGTCATCGTCTGTTACAGACTTAATAGCAATAAGCTTGCCAGTTTTCTCTGTGATGTTGAGGGTCTTGATTCCCTTACCGTTACGGTTGGTGATGCGGTAGTCGAAGATAGAGCTACGCTTGCCGTATCCGTTCTCGCTGACAACAAGTACGGTTGGGATAGTTGGGTCGTTAATCATCTCTTCTTCACTCAGTCCTTCCGGTTTCTGCAAAGAAATCATACCTACAATCTCATCGTCCGGTCCATTGAGCTTGAGGGCTTTCACACCTGTTGCACCACGTCCCATCACGCGTACCGTATTCTCTACGAATCGGATGGCGCGTCCGTCGCGACTGGCAATCATGATTTCGTCGGTTCCGCTGGTGAGAAGCACATCCTTCACCATATCACCTTCAACAAGGTTGATGGCGATGATACCAGTTGAACGTGGACGGGCATAGTTGGCAAATGCGGTCTTCTTCACGATACCCATCTTGGTACAGAACATGAGGTTGTGGTTGTCCACGAATTCCTGATCGTTGATATTCTTGATGCAGATGAATGCGGTAGCCTTATCGTCAGAATCGATATTGAGCATGTTCTGAACGGCACGACCCTTGAAGGTCTTGCCACCCTCTGGGATGTCATACACCTTCATCCAATAACAACGGCCCTTCTGGGTGAAGAACATCATGGTGTTGTGCCCTGTTGCCGGATAGATATGCTCAATGAAGTCAGCCTCGCGTGCACTTCCGCCCTTGCTGCCTACTCCACCACGAGCCTGTGTACGGAACTCCGTGAGTGGTGTACGCTTGATGTATCCGAGATGTGAGATGGTGACTACGCACGCGTCGTCAGCATAGAAGTCTTCTGGGTTGAAGTTCTGGCTGCCACGAGGATCGATGACGGTCTTACGTTCATCACCATATTTCTCTTTCACTTCGATGAGTTCGTCCTTCATGACCTTCTTGCAGAGTTCTGGATCATCGAGAATCTGCTGGAGGTATTCAATGAGTTTCAACAGGTCGTTATACTCAGCATGGAGTTTCTCCTGCTGCAGACCTGTCAACTGGCTGAGACGCATATCAACTACATACTTAGCCTGAGCTTCATCGAATCCGAAGCGTTCCATCAGTCGTGTCTGTGCTTCCTGAGGAGTCTTAGATGACTTGATAATCTGTACCACCTCGTCGATGTTATCGCTGGCAATGATGAGTGCCTGAAGGAGGTGAGCACGCTCCTCTGCTTTCTTCTTGTCGAACTTCGTACGACGGATAGTCACTTCGTGACGATGATCTACGAACTCCTTGATGCAATCCTTAAGGGTCAGGGTCTTTGGACGCTTGCGCACGATGGCGATACAGTTGACGCTGAAGCTGCTCTGCAGTTCAGTCATCTTATAGAGTTTGTTCAGCACAACGTTTGAGTTGGCATCACGCTTCAGATCAATCACGATACGCATACCCTCGCGGTCGGATTCATCGTTCACATTGCTGATGCCCTCAATCTTCTTTTCGTTGACCAGATCAGCAATACGCTTGATGAGTTCTGACTTATTGACATTATAAGGTATCTCGTTCACGATAATCTTCTCGTGCTGACCATCGGTCTCAAAGTCAGTCTTCGAACGAATCACAATACGTCCACGGCCTGTCTCATATGCCTCTTTGATACCATCGATACCACAGATGATACCGCCTGTTGGGAAGTCCGGACCTTTGATGTACTGCATCAGTCCGTCTGTATCGATGTCTGGGTTATCGATGTAAGCCACACAGCCATCGATTACCTCACCCAAGTTGTGAGTCGGTATGTTGGTAGCCATACCTACAGCGATACCTGTAGCACCGTTCACGAGCAGGTTAGGAATCTTTGTTGAGAGTACTGTTGGCTCTGTGTTCGAATCATCGTAGGTAGGTTGGAAGTCCACTGTATCCTTATACAGATCGTCCATCATCACTTCACCCAGCTTGGTGAGTCGAGCCTCTGTGTAACGCATCGCAGCAGCACCATCACCATCGACCGAACCGAAGTTTCCTTGTCCGTCAACAAGTGTATAACGCATCGCCCAAGGTTGAGCCAAACGAACCAAGGCTCCGTAAACAGAAGAGTCGCCATGTGGGTGATACTTACCGAGCACGTCACCCACGATACGTGCACTCTTCTTTGTTGCTTTATCCGAAGTAATACCCTGTTCCATCATGTCGAAAAGGATACGACGATGAACAGGTTTGAATCCATCTCTGACATCAGGTAACGCACGTGCCACGATGACCGACATAGAGTAGTCGATGTACGAGGACTTCATCGTTTCGTTGATGTCTACTTTAATTATTCTGTCTTGCTGATCCATTATATGATTAATTATTTAACTATTGGACTATTTAATTTCAATTTGGTTAATTTACTTCGCTTACTTTTCCATCAACTATCAACGAACTAGCATCTAAAGTCTAACTGTCTAAAGTCTATTTTTCTTAATTCTTAATTCTTAATTCTTAACTTTAAAAGTCTATCTACTGTATTTACCTTACAAAGGTAAGGAATAATTGGGACATCAGCAAAATTTTGGGAGTTAAAAAAAGTCAAAACGCTGAAATTGGCGCAAAAATGCCCCGATTTTGAGTTTTGAGTTCAAAATCGGGGAGGTGTCGATAGACAATCTCAAGTCTCTTAAATCGTCTTAAAAAGCCTAAATATCACTTAATTGTTTTACGAGCTTCTTTGAGTTGTGCAAGCGCTTTGACAATCATATCCTTTGTACCGCTTCCTCCATTCACGTATCCAACAACCATATCTGCATAATCAATTGCCTCACGGAGTTCGGTTGTTTTGTTGCGTATCTCCTTGGTTTCTGTGAGGAGGTTCTGCAGTTCGTTCAGGTCTTCTGGTTCAGCAAGATTACCTGGACGCATGGTGTTGATGACCATATTGAGAGATGTCGCAGCAGCACTGACCTCTGTCTGGGTGAGCGACTTGGCATCCTTCGCATTAACGGCCTCTGCATTACGCAGCTGCTCCATCAGTCGAGCATAACCGTATGGAGCCCAAGGAGCATGAGCAGGAACCTTAACTGTAAGTGCTTCCCACTTCTCCTGTTCTGCCTTACGGCTGGTTGCAATCTTGATAGCAGCATCAAGCGTAGAGCGGTCGAGCCTTCCTGCTGTCTTCTTGCCTTCATTGCCGGCATCCACATTGAGACGCAGATAATGAGTTGAACGATGTGTTTCGTAGTAGTCGGGTACAAAATGCAGCCCTTTTCCCTGCTCTCCTGATGGAGAGAGTCTTAGGGTATATAAATTGGCATCCTTACCTGTTCCTGCCTTTGCACCAAGCAGCTGGATTTCGTGAAGATCGGAACTGAGGTTGATGTCGGCATCGTTCCACGACTTCACGTCTTCGGTCGTCATAACGAGCGGTCCATACATCACAGCACCTACCCACATCGGAGCGAACGGTTGCTGGGGATTCTCTGCCGTTGCAGCGAGTTCCATCTTGTCTGGTCCCCAATTGATATGTGTGGAGAATGGCATGGTGACTTCAACCACATCACCTTCATTCCACTGACGTTCAGGTATCTCAAAGTATGAGCAAGGCTGGTATTTCTTGGCCAGCAACTTACCGTTCAGACGAACACAGAATCCCTGAGTTGCCCAATAAGGCACACGAACCTTCATGGCAAACGAAGCACTACCCTTCTTGATTTTGATTTTCGAAGACTCGGCTGGCCACAAGCACTCCTGCTCTATCACAATATCTTTCTGTGCCCATTGTGCCACAGTAGGCATATAGAGTGCCACCCAGATTGTATTATCGTTTACGAAATAAGCAGCTTCCTGATACTTCACATGGTTCTCTGCACCTGTACCTCCACAGCAGGTCGACTGGGGAGTCTCGTTACCGAAAGGTTTCTGTGCATTCATTCCTACGGCATACTGATAGGTGCAAGAATAATGGTCGGGATTGAGTGAACCTACAATCTGGTTAAACAGGACACGCTCATAATAGTCCATATAACGTGCATCATCGGGGTCGAAACAGTTGAGATCCTTGGTCAGCTTCGCCAAGTTGTAGGCGCAACAGGTCTCATTGATGTTGGGATCGGGAACGGCACGCCCGTTTCTCCCCCACCCTCTGCTGACGCTGGTGTTCATACTCAACATCTGTGAATAAGGCTGGCGGAACATCTCACCATTACCCACACCGCCCATCGCATAGGCATAACGGCCTTGGATCATGTTCCAGAAGTTACGGGCGATATCGTAATAGTAGGCGCTTTGACCTTCGCCACGCTCCTGTGAAACACGAGACTCATTGCGATACACGCGCAAAGCACCTGTAATCATCGGAATATGCTGATTGGCATGACGGGTGCGGATGTCATCCATATTGGTTGACAGAGGTTGATAGAATGCAGGCGAATCAAAGCACTTTGCCGCTTCGAGCAGATGCGCTTTATCTGTGGGGTCGGTCACCATTTCTGAAAGACGTGCAAGCGACTCCTGCATGCCTCCCACCTCACCTGCGATATACATGTTCCACATCTCGTAGCGGTTACCTGGACGAGCCTGACGCTGTTGCTTATCACCCTCCATGCTAACATAAGTACGATAATGCATGCGGTTCCAAACCCATAGCCCCATGTCCTTTGCGATTAAGAGTGCTTTATCAGCAATCTGCTTGTTGGTCATACGGCTTCCACGACCATCCATATTGGATTGCACGTCGTTCAACGAGGTGGTGATGCTATTCATCACATTCGCGATGTCAATCAAACCTGCCAGCTGCTTATGAATGGTATAATATGGTGCCCACACCCACTCCTCATTATTATACGCGCGATAGCACTCGATGAGCGCAGGATGAGCAGCTGGAATGGCATTGAGGTAACCATACCCGTAATGCTTATAGTCTTTCTTGTATTCGTTGAACGCAGTCCATGATCCCTTCATATATTTCAATTCCGGCTCTGGAGCATAGTCGCGCGCTTCGAAATAACGTCCTAACGAATCGCTCCAGACAAAGGTACGCTCCTGACACTCACGCAGTTCGTTGACCATCCGTTCGATACGTGAACGAATCTGGCGTCCGTCTTCTGTTCCATACGTGGAAGCGTAAGCAAAGGCCAAAGCTGACATGTAGTGACCAGAACCATGACCTTTCAGTTTTGTGGTTGGGGAGTCCCAACCGTCTGAAACAGTATATCCTTCTGTAGAAAGACCGTAAGTATCACGATAGTTATATAGTTGCTGGGTGATGTCCCACGAGATGATTTCCTTGACATCCAGATTGCGGTTCCATGTGAGTCGGTTATCGCCTGTGATAGACACCATCGTGAGTGGAAGCGGTTCGGCAACTGGCCGTTTCGGTGTGTCTGTCCACTTATCGTATGATACCACCTTCACTTTCGCTGTGATGGGATAACCGTTCTCTGTGGTGTTATCGCCTGTCACGTATCCGTTGACCGTGTATTCATAACCAGCGGAATAGGTTTGCTCTGTCTGTTCGACTTGCTGGTCAGAGTTCTGCCATTTGGTCTGACGCCACTCGCCTGTACCATCGCTATAGGTCACCCATACCTGCCAAGGCAGACGTGGATTGGTACCAGGTTGGCATTTCACTTCGATAGGTGCTATTTTCTTGATGACACGTTTCTTTGCTTTCGCCACTACTGAGCGATCAGCTGATTGGATTGAAGAAGCATTCATGGGAAGCGTCATACAAAGACCTGCTATTCCGAATAAGATTAAATGTAGTTTGTTCATTGTTTTTGTGATAATTAGTTTTGAGTATATTAGTTTTTTAAGTTTCGATGAAGCGTTGTTCATGGTCTCGATCTCAGAATCAGAATGAGCTGCGCCACAAAAGGCAACAGATACAAGAACCATGAGATGAGAACGAATGTCAACGAAAACACATCCATCAGCTGAGAATAGGCTATTGCTCCCATCAGGACTGCCGTGAGTATCATAGAAAGGAAACAGGGCAAACATTGCTGCAACAGAGACACATGAGCCTTGATGGTGTCGTTCAGACTGAAGAAACGTCCGGACGACAGGCCATACACGTTGCTCACAATGATTGCTGTGACACACACGATGCCGTACAGGCCCTGCGAGAAAGGCGAATCGGCTATTGTCCCGAAAGGACTGAGCAGGATGGCGTTGGGCAAGACCACCATACATGCTATAATGATGATCATCAGGATGAGTACCAACATCGCCAGCGAGAGTGCCCGCTGCTGCTTCAGCGATGCATTCTTGCCGAATGCGCTGAAGAGACCAGACTCTGTAGCCACACCGATCGTGATGAGTCCCAACATGACTTCCGCAAACGGAGCCTGAGCAATGTTGGGGATGAAATTCGCAACCGTCCAACGGATGCCAGCCTGACTGAACAGGTTGTTCAACCCCCACCCATAGATATTTCCTATCCATGAGACGATGGCGTGCAAGAGAATCAGACCCAATAGTCCGATTGGCATCCAGTTGACGATTCGGTTATTCTTCATCAGGTTCCAGATTATCTACGTCGAGTATTCTCAATTCGAACGCACGAGTCACAAGACGTGGCACGTTGATACGCTCGCTTTCCCCATTCGGGAACAGACGGTTGATGAGTTCTGCCTGACGCTTCTCAAGCGACTTTGTGCCAAAAGGCATACTACGCAGATTCGCAATCATGTCCTTCGTATAGCCCAATGCAAGGTGACGTAAGAATATCTCATCGTACTCGTCGATGTCATATTTCACGAAAGCCTCCTGACGGCGATATTCGTTCAAAACAGAACGACGGAAACGTTTCACGAGTTTCTTGAGGATAGGCTGATTGAACACGTAACGCTTTCCGTTCAGCACACTCTGCACATCACCTGGAGTAAGCAGTTCGCCACTCTTGAGGATGATACCGTCGGCACCTGCGTCGAGTGCATCGACCCACAGTTTCTCGTTAAGTACCTCTCCTGTGAAGATCAACACCTTGACAGGGATTTGTTTCTCTCTCAGCTTACGACAGATGTCGATACCTACGGTTGTAGAACCACCAAGACCCAGGTCGAGCAAGACCAACTCAGGGGTATTCTCAGCTATCAGTGCCCAAAACTCTTCTTCGTTCTGAGCTGTTCCGATGATGTTTGCCTCAGGAATTTCGTTCTTGAAAATCTCAACTGTACCACGAAGCTCCAGCATTACATCCTCGACGATAATCACATTAAATTTGTTCATAATATCATTTTATATTTGACTATTTACTATTTAACTATTTTGTTTATTGTATTATTTACTATTTAACTATTCACTCTCAACTTATTCAACTGACTATAAACTTTAAACTATCAACTTTCAACTTAATCAGCTAATGCTGATTTACATTCCATTTATCATGATTTCCATCTTGTAGCCGTTTCCACTTGGCGAAGCGATGATACGACATCCTCGCCGTCCTCCAAACTCATCGTGCTCTCGTACAATCTGTCGGCACACGAGGTATTCTACTCCTATCAGCTTATCTGACTCTTCATCATAGCTCAGATGCTCGGGATAGAAGAGATGCGATAGCTCGTCTTCCGATTTCTTCACTTCCTCGTCCTTGAACGTCATCCTGACGAACTCACCGTAACGGTCGAACGAGAGACTGACAGAACGATCCTGTTCTGTGTACAATGCAGCTGTAAAGAGATTATCAATCAGATATTCCAACATCTGCTGATCACCAATCACCTTCAGGTGCGAGTCGTTCTCAACAGAGAAGTCGATCTCCACATCCCGTTTGCGTGCCAACCGCTTCATACTCTTCTCTGCATACTGTGCCAATTGGCTGACAGGGATGGTCTTACGCTTGAACATCACATTATCCAGCTGACGGGCAGCACATGAGCTGAGCACGGTGAACACCTCTTTATAATAATTAATCAGCTCAGACAGTTGTGCGATATGCTCCTTGTCGGTCATCGTCTGCTTCTGCTTCGAGTCATCAAGCAACTGGCGGATGCGGTTCGGATAGTACATCGTCTCGTGCTTGATGGCAGAGAGACAGTTGTCGAGCACCATATTCTGAATGTGGATGGTATTTTCCTCCTTCTCTGCCCTCAGCTTCTCGTCCTCCTTCAGTTGCAGTTCCTCTTTTTGATATTCCACCTTTGTATCAGAGAAATAAACATACTTGGCTACCTGCTCTGCAATGAGTTGGATGATCTTATCGTCCTCTTTCGACAACGATGCATTATGGAACACCACCGTGAGCACACCCACTACGCTATCGGTAGCCTTCTCTTCATCCTGCGAGGTGGTAGGGATGGTGAGCAGATAGGTACGCACCAGTCCGTCTCTTACGGTCATCTCTTTCTCCATCTCGAAACTATGACGCGTGAGCGACTCTACCGTATCAGGGGTCGGACAGTTAGCAGACATCCGCACCACGATTTGCGACGTTTCGTTCTGTACGATGCCCAACGCAATACCATCAATCGCTTTGATATCGTTAATACCTGTATACACCAGCTCCTGCAGGTCTGGATTAGTGGTTTCGAACAGTCGTTTGTTGAACTGCATCAACTGACGCATGTTAAATACCGGTAACATGTGAACGCGGTAATAGATGACGAGGAATACCACAAATCCAATAATCAGCAACATGGTGGCGATGATGATGAAGGTCTGGCGGGCTGCGTTGGCTTGCTTCAACGACTCGTATTCCTTCTCTTTGTCCACCTGCTGTTGTTTGGTCTGACGCATCTGCGTGACAATCGTCGTATCGGCATCGTAGTGAGTCTGTGCCTTTCCTGCCATACATACAGGGAGCATCATGAGGCAAACGGCCATCGCTTTCATCACCCCTTTAGGCAGACGGAAATAGAAGCGGCTTCCCTTACCCAGCTCGCTCTCGATGTTGAATGTACATACAGAGAACAACTGATTGGTTTTCTTGTATTTGTCGATGATGCCTTTGCAGTTCATCAGTCCGAATCCGAATCCCTTGTTCTTCTTCAAAGTCTCATCGTGTTCCACATCACCTATCTGACTGGAGTCGTACACCTTCTCCTGACAGATGGTGCGGATATCGTCCTGTGAGAGTCCACGGCCTGTATCCGTCACAGATATCTCGACATATTCGTCTGTCTCGTTGGCACGGATTCCCACTTCACCTCCTTCGGGTGTGTACTTTCGTGCATTATCGAGCAGGGTGTTCATCATGAACAAGGTCAAGGCCTTATCTGCTTTCACCACAGCATCCGAATCCTGCACATTGAGGGTCAGGCCCTTGTTGATAAACGAGTTGCGGTTCTTGCTGAGGGTGTCGAGCAGCGACTGAATCTCAAAGTTCTCGATGTTGAGCGTCACCAATCCTTGACGGACTTTTATCCAATGCGACAGCACCTCGTTGTAGAGGTTGATGCGGTCAATCAGCTCCGACAGATACTCAATTCGTTCAGTTCGTACATCATCCGTCTCGTCTGACGACTTGAGTTTGTTCAACTCGTTGATGGCACGGTCGAGGAACGGTGTGATGCTATATACCAGCGAAAGACTCGTACACTTGTCGATATAGCTCCGTTTGTTCTCAGCGATATGCTGTTCATGGATGTAGGTCTGACTATCGACCATCTTCTCACGCTCTTCCAAAGAGTTGTAGAGTGCTTCGTTCTCGTCCATCCATTTACGGAACGATGCCTCCACGTTATTGATGTCGTTCTCGTACGACTTCTCCGTCATTCGTTTCAAATGACGGATATAGAGGAAGATAGAGATGAAGGCAACCACAGATAGGATGGCAATTGCCCAAGCCCAGGCTGTCTGGTCCGTCTTCGCCTGCTTGAGTTCCTCTATCTGGAAATCCAACCGCTTGTCCTGTCGGATATTATCCATGATTTCGTAGTAAATCCGTTTGTTATAGTTGGCTGCCGAATACATTCCCATCTGCTCGAACAACCTGCTGAGATGCTGTCGGATGGTAGCAATCCACTCCCATGCACAACTGATGTCTTTTCGTTTCAACCACGTCAGTTCGGTTGGCTCCACATCTTCTCGTGAGGAGAAAGGTGTGAGGAAGTCGATATCGTCGCCATAGATCCCCATGTGCTGGATATTGACAAACTCAAGTGCTTTCGTGGCTGTGTCGAGTGCCACCTCGAGCATATCGTTTTGGGCATAGTAGTCGGATATGGTGAGATAAGTGGTAGCACGACTGTACAAGGAGCCATATTCACGGAACAGTCGCAAGGCATCCTGAGCTATGTACAAGGCAAACGGAGAAACCGAATCACCATATTGAGGGTCATAGCTGTTAATCATATCCTTGGCCACATGCTGCGACGCACTTGCCAACATATATGTGAGGTTGAACTTCATGCCTAACTCACGACCAGTCTCATAGTCACCCACCAGGATATAATAGCGCGCCAGCTGTGCGAAGTCGTAGTTGATCATCGCCATGTTGTCCTCCACCGCAGCCATCTCGGCAGCTGCCAGTTCCGGATGCAGGATATTATTGTAATAGGTCGCAGATGCAAAATGGAATTCGCTCCTGGCATAATTGAGGAAGGTGTATTGAATGGGCGAGAGGTTCATCTCGTCAAGCGACTCCGACAAGCGGTTCAGCTTGAGTTCTGCATCGTGGCGGTAATTCAGGAACTCATCGTTACGTCCTGTAATCTGACAGATCTTCATCAGCCCCACATCAGCTACCACCTTCGTGATGATGTTCTTCGACATTTCAGCACTTTGGGTATAGAGTGCAGTAGCGCTGTCGTAGTCCATCACCATATACTGCACAAAAGCCAAGTTTGCCAAAGCCTCTGCACGCCCTTCAACGTAGCACTTCCCGTCAGCCGTGAGCGAGGCCTCATAAGCCCTCTGAGAACAATGAGCAGTTGAATCCAATCCCACGTAACGGGTATGGTAAGCCAACAGATTCAACGAGTCGACCTCATGCCTTTGTGCCACATCAACCCCTTCCCTACATCCCATGATGCAGAGGAGGATTAGCAGACAAGGTATGAGCCATTTTTTAGTCATGAAGTAAGTGTTAGCTATATTTCTTGCAAAGATAGCAAAAATATGTAAAATGTAGAATGTAAAATGCCGAAAAAATTTGCATTTCCACAAAAAATTTCGTATCTTTGCAGTTGAAATAACCCTATGGGTGGCGAAAGGCAAATGGCTAAAGGCAAAAGACTTTAAACTTTAGCTCTCCCCTTTCAAGGGGAGCGGGGAGAGGATCTTCTGGTCTTTTGGCGGCCGCCGCAAGATATTCGCACGCCCGCCGCAAGATATTGCCCCGCCCGCTGCAAGATATTCGCACGGGCGGGGCAAACTTGTTACATGCCGTATCTCTCCCTTTTTCCCCCTGTTGTTTTCCCTGTTACACCCTAGGCTTTTCCCCTTTACTCCCTAGGGGTCTCCCTTTCCTTACCTGCGACTTTCCTGGGAACTGCTCGCGGCTTCTCTGCATCACAATTTTCAACTTATTTCACCCACACCTTTTTCCCATCCACAATATACACACCCTTCTGCAAAGTTCAATTAAGGATAGCTTCTATATCCTGGCATATCATGTAAAGTGTTAGTGAAGCGGTGCTCAGTCCATCCTTCTTCGATTCTTATTTTCGAAGGTTTCTGGAGTTTGGCAACATGCTTGACTGCCTTCTGCAGTTTCTTGTTGAACTTATTGACAATCTTCGTGCCGCCCTCTCTTAAATCGTACTCGATAGCTCCATCACACATACTGACTTTCACAAACTGATGATGGGAAAAGTCTTTGAGATCAGGAATCACATACGACAAAGTGGTCATGTATGTTGACCTCCTTATCGGAAGAGGATTACCGGTAGTACTGCCACTGCTCCCACTATTCCATGTAGAGCCTATAATTGGAGATCCGAAACTTCCTCTTGTTCCCATCACAACGACTGGAGTCAGTGGGTCGCATCGTAGCGAGATAATATTGCCTTCAACATCTTCGAATTTTGCAATTGGATGTTGAGTGATATCTGTGACATACACACCTTCCGAACTGAACAAGTCAACACGAAGCAAATAACGGTCGACTTCTCTTATCAACGAAAGGTTTGGTTGCGTGAGCCGATTGTCAGACCACAGATTCCCAATTTCATACCCACCCCAGATGTCTCGGCTCTTCCATTCGTTTACTTCTTCTTGTATGGCATGATCTGGCTTATACAGTCGCATGTCAAATCGTTGAGCGTAAGTTGTATGAGCAAACAACACACAAATAACTACTAATAAATATTTCATATTCGTTCTAATTAATTATTAATGATAATTTTATATTTTTACTTCACCCACACCTTCTTCCTATGCACAATATTCAAACCTTTCTGAAGGGTGTTGATGCGCTGCCCTTGGAGGTTGTAAATCCTTTCATTTTTCAATTTTTCAATTCTTACATTTTCCTCAATTCCTGTTTCTTCATTTGTGAGTGCCACGATGCTCTGGAACTTACTCCAAGGAGTGGTGGATTTGTAGGCATCGAGTGCTGATGCTGGAACGTGAAGAGTTGCATTATCACAGCTTTTCTCAAATGCGTTTTCGCTTGCTGATGGGAGCTGTTCTGAATAGCAATAGAGGTCTGTCAGGCTAGTACAGTCTTTGAATACGTTATTTTTGAGTGTTGTCGCACCATCCTCAATCTTGACAGTTTGCAAGCCTTTACATTGCTGGAAAGCTCCTTGAGCGAGTTCTTTGACACTACCGGGAATCTCTACCGATGTCAAGCTGGAGCAGAGATTGAAGGCGTATATGTTAATCAAAGTCACACTACTTGGAATCTCAATCGACGTAAGGCTCGAACACTCCATAAATGCATAGGCTCCGATTGTGGTAATCGTGTTGGGAAGGGTTACGGAAACCATGTTTGAGCAACCAGAGAATACAGCCTCGCCAATCCCGTTCATGCTGGAAGGTATCTCAATGGAAGTTAAGTTGGAGCATCCCCAGAATGCTTCAGTTCCAATAGATTTAACTCCCTGTGGAATAGTTATTGATGTCAATCCCGAGCAGCCCTTAAAAGCACAATTACCAATTCGCGTTACATTGTCAGGAATCACGGTCGTGGCACATCCCTGTATCAACTCGTTATTTTCCGTCTTGATAATGGCATTACATCCACCCCTGCTGTCGAATACAGGGTTGGCTTCGTCAACAATGAGGGAAGTCAGATTCTTGCAATCGTAAAACAC
The DNA here is from genome assembly GCA_017616445.1 of Bacteroidaceae bacterium. GTDB lineage: Bacteria > Bacteroidota > Bacteroidia > Bacteroidales > Bacteroidaceae > Colivivens. The sequence goes on along the minus strand of JAFZYE010000080.1, from coordinate 6,851 downwards.
CTCTTTGTCAATTGTTTCCACAGAAGGAGGAAGCACAAATGATGTCATACTTACACAACTTCCGAATGCCTTTTCTCCAATTGATGTGATGCTATTAGGAATTTCTATTGAAGTCAGCTTGCTGAACAGATTAAAAGCGCCATCTCCGATTGTGGTTACCCCATCTTCGATGACAACCTTTTCTGTTTTATCATAAACTCTATAAAACCAGGGATATTCCTGGAAGAGGTTACTATGAGTATACATTGCACCTGTGCCGGAAATCGTTAAGGTTTTTGTTTCCTCAACATAAGTCCAAGTGAGATTCTCGCCACACTTGCCACTATCGTCCGCCCAAACAGATAAGGCGAAGACAGACAGGATGATTGTAACGATTGGTTTCGTCATAGGATTAATTCTTTTTCTTTGGCAAAAATACAACAATTCTATAAAATCGCCAAACAATATTGTAGAAAAATCGAATGGCATTTATCTATATAACGTACAAAGGTACGAAATGTCAAGTGCGAAATTCATTTTTTATATAAGGGAAGTCACATAAGCACGTAAAGACATGTTGGCGGGGATGTTAGCCAGTTGCTCTTTGTACAGATATGCTTTCTGCTTGATGGACTTCTCGGCTATATGATATACGGTTGCCATTTGTCGATTGGACAACTCCAATCTAAGCAGCATACAGAATCGCAGGACATCCAGACTCGCTTCCGGATGTCTTGCTTTGAACAGCTCAACGAAACGACTATGCGTCGTGTTCAGATAGACCTCCAGCTCCAACCAGTCTTTATCCGTCATCCTTATCGTCTTGGTATGCTCGTCGATTCCAACGAGTTTCGATGCGACAGAAAGATGGTTGTAGATGTAATCGCTCATAGTCGTTAGAGACTTTTCCTTGTCCTTTATTTGCTCTGATATATGAGCCAACTGCCGTTCGTATTCCTCCTGCAGTTGGGTGCGCTCCCTGCGTTCCTCTTCGATTTTCTTCCCCATCTTCGCAGAGTGCCAGGCGAAGAGCAGATAACAAACGATGCTGCCAACTCCAACGATTATCAAACTGCAATACAGCATCATAATCCAATCTTTCGTCATCTTATGGTAAGCCTCTTGTTGCACTACCTCTTCCGTTTGCTCCTGCTGTTCCAAATCCCTCAAACGCTTATCGCTATGCTCATAAACGTCGCAGGAACTGCAGGCGAAGAGTATCAACATGACTGTATAAAGGAGTAATCTTTTCATAACAGTATCCAGATTAATGAGCGATAAAAAGCGGTGTATGCTGCCACACATACTGGCCAAACGAGTTCAGCAACACGAGGATGACGAACGACAGCAGGAAAACCACACGTCTTTGTTCACGATAGCAGACCGTCGTCAACACGATGGCCGACAAAGCACACGCGACGGAGAATGTATGCACCATCATACCGCTGCAATTATATATATAAAAAGGAATTGTCACACAAAGACAGCCCAAACTCAAGGCACCCGTCATCGCCCAGGGAGTTGCACCTTTGATTCTCGTCAAGCACAGCCACGTAAGTCCTGCACACCCAACCGTTGCCATACACGAAAGAAGGTAATCATCAGCAGCAGAGATCCACAAGTACTGTCCCACACTATTCAGCAACATGAGCGCCACAAACGAAACGACACCAGTCCGTAAGTTGCGCCCCCTATAGCAGATGACTGCCAGCACGATTGCTGCGAGCGAGCAGACAGGTTCCAGCATACTGAGCATTGTCTCCCGAAAGTATAAGATACGCAGCGGTAGTTCAAGGATAATCCGCCCCAAGATAATGCCAGCAACAACGAGCCGCCAGCCGATGCCCTTGCCATCTGTATCCTTCAGCCACACCCATGTAAGCCAGAAAAACAAAGCACTACACGCAAAGGACGACAAGTAGAAGCTGCCGAAAGCATTCAGCATATACATCAACAATGCACATCCCAACGCAGACAAGAAAACAGACCAAAATACGAAACTCTTTCCCATAACGCTAAATATTTTGGTGCAAAGTTACGACGAAAATCTAAAACCACCAAACAATTCAGGTCTAATAGTCAATCCTTCAACAGACTCAATAACAAGAAGTTAGACTTACAGCTAGTCTATTTCTCCGGTCCTAACCCCAGATCTTGTGAGGAGCTAAGCCTGATTTGGTGGTATAAGAAATCGATTTTGACATTTTGACCTTGACCATCTTGACCACACATTTTTGCTTTTTAACAATATTGTTAAATGATTCAAGGAGTGTCTAATCATATTTCTAGTCTTTGTTTTGTGAAAAACAAAAGAAAAATTTGCAGGACGCCCAAAAAAAGGCTACCCCCTTGCTTCACGCATAAGAGTAGCCACAACACAAACACAAAATAAAACACGACAAAACTACTTGTTTACAAGACTGACATCCGAGGAAGATAATCCTGAGATGCTTCGCTACGCACTGTGTTTTCACAAACTAGCGAGAAGCCATCTTGTAACAGTATAGTAGTACTTCAACAATCGACAGCTTAAATGATAATCAATGGAGCTGTCATCATGTTGAGCTGCAAAAGTAGACATTTTTTTTATACTCACAAAACTTTTTCGGTTTTTTTTTTACTTTTGTTCATTTTTTACCGAAAAAGTGCGATTTTACCTCGTTGTTTGATAGTTGGGCTTTGAAAATGACATGTCGGCTTTGCAAAAGCCTTAGCCGCAAGCGACCAGGTAAAAATTTAAAAATTGAAAAATTATAGAATTGAAGTTAGACGCCTGTCAAGGAGCGGAGTTCTTCGTAGAGACGTTGGACGGGAAGACCCATCACGTTGAAATAACTGCCTTCGATACGCGTGACTCCAATGAAACCTATCCATTCCTGAATTCCATAGGCACCTGCTTTGTCGAAAGGACGATAGTTGTCAACATAGTGGATGATGTCCTTCATGTCTAACGAAGCAAAGGTGACGTTGGACACAGATGCAAAGCTATGTTGTTTGACCGTAGAGGCAAGCGTGACTCCTGTGATGACTTCGTGTGTACGACCAGACAGATCCGACAACATCTGGATAGCTTCGTCACGATCGTGTGGCTTGCCAAGCACCCTACCCTCAAGCATCACAACGGTATCGGCAGTAATAAGTAGTTCGTCTTCTGCCAATGTTGGCAGATATGCTTTTGCTTTCTGTGCTGATATATAGATGGGGATCTCTTCACCCTGAAGCGTATCAGGATAACGTTCATCTATCCCTTCGAGTACACGTACTTCGAAGGGCATTTCAAGACCCGCAAGGAGTTCTTTCCTGCGAGGGGAGTTGCTGGCGAGAATGAGGTGCATGGTTACCATCCAAAGGCTTCGGAGTTGTGCATCCAAAGGTTATGGGCTTTCAGTACCTGCTCAATCACATCGCGGGCACAGCCTTCACCTCCATTATATTCAGAGATATAGGTCGAGATGGCCTTGATTTCGGCACATGCGTCGGCAGGACATACAGGAAGACCGCATCGCTGCATGACTTCGTAATCGGGGATATCGTCACCCATATACATCACCTCCTCGTCACTCAGCTGATACTTGGCACAAAGCTCCTCGTACTTCTTGATTTTCTGAGCCACCCCTTGATGAATCTCTGTCAATCCCAGACGTTCGTAACGTTTGTGCACAGCCTCAGTGGTTGCACCTGTGATGACAGCAAGCAGGAACTGATGTTTCACTGCATGCTGCATGGCATAGCCGTCCTTGATATTTACTGTTCGCATGGGTTCACCTGAAGGATGAAGCGAGATAGTCTGGCGACTAAGGACACCATCAACATCGAAGAAGATGGCTCGTATCTTGGTTAAATCATAGTTTATCATTGGCTATATGTTTTGACAAGATTTCATATATTTCCTGTAGACGAGGTTGGTCTTCGAGCAGAGAGAGATGATGACGGATTACATTCTCATCGTGACGAATGGCAGGACCCGTCTGAGCCTCACGAGGACTGACCTGATGAACTTTGGCCGCCACCTCATCAACGAGAGGAAGCATCACAGAGAACGGGATGTTATGCTGACGTAGAATCTCCTCACTCATCGCATAGCAATGATTGACGAAATTGCTGCAATAGACAGCGGCAAGATGTAGATAGAGTCTGTCGGCCGACGATAGGCGATACACCTTATTATTAATAGTAAGGGCAAAGTCGGTCAGGAATTGAGTGTCCTCTTCTGTTGCAGCCTCAATGAAGATTGGGATTTGACTGAAATCGACGATACGCTGACGAGAGAAGGTCTGCATGGGATAGAACACACCTCTGCGTTCCATAGGAATGACATCCATCGGGATGCTTCCTGCGGTGTGAACCACCAATGAGTGCGTAGGGAAAGCAGTGTAATCGAAGGAAGAGAGTGCGGCATCGGTGATGCTGATGATATAGATATCAGCCTCTTGAGACAATTGGTTCAATGCCGTTACAGCAGAAGACCCTATCCTCTCAGCTAACAGTTCTGCCGACTGACGTGTGCGACTGAACACCTGTAAGATGGTATGTCCTGACTGCTGCAAGGCAACAGCAAGGTTGGTTGCCAGATTGCCCGCTCCTACGAGTACGACCTTCATCTTTTCACACAATCCCAGTTGAGTTTCTCTTCGTCCTGTAGTTTACGTTCGATAGCCGGATGTCCGATACCCAACACGCATTCCACCTCGATGTTATCTGCCAAACCCAGCAGTTGCTTAATGGTTTCTGACGCACTGACTCCTTCTGCATTACCACGCAGACGTACCTGACACCAACAACTGCCAAGTCCAAGGTCTGTAGTCTGATACTGCATGGTGACGGCTGCGATAGACGCATCTTCGACCCACACATCTGTGGCTGAAGCATCATAGCAGACCACAATCGCCACTGCAGCGTCCTTGACGAAATCGCTACCTGCTGGACGACATTGAGCGATGGCCTGCAGTTTCTGTGGGTCGTCCACTACGACAAACTGCCATCCACGCTGTCCATGTCCCGTAGGCGCCATGAGCCCAGCACGCAGAATCAGACGGAGTTGTTCGTCTGTCACACGCTCATCCGTGAATTTTCGGATGCTTCTGCGCTTTTGTACCAAATCCTTAAAATCCATATTATCTCAATCTATCAAGTGAACGTACAAGTGCCTCATCCTTGCGGATTCCATGAATGGCAAGGCAGTTGAGGATGATGCTGACGACTGGCAATATCGCAGCAAAACACAGATGATACTGCACCTCTGCATTGATTTCGGCCAGTTGGAGTTGGAACTTCCATGCAAGGAACGCATAGAAAAGCACGTAACCCACCAACATCAATGTACTGAAGATGGTGAGCCGTAACTGACGCATCCTGAACCGGAACAGCATGATGCTGACCAACGTCAACAGCACAACGATGATTAACAACACTCCGAAAGCCAAAGGAGCCAAACTGAAAGAGCCGACTGCATCATAGCCCTTCGTTGGCATGTAAACGAAATGATTGAACGATGCTACCATCGTGGTTCCAACGAAGTACTGCGCCAAAGGAAGACAAAGCCCCAGTATGCTGAGAACGGCAACAAGGGCTAAGTAAACGGATTGTATACGTTGTATCATCAGAAACGGTCTTGAGTGTCCTTTGAAGGATTACGGAAATACACTTTATCTTCCAGGAACTCCTGAGTAGCGATGAGTGTTGGCTTCGGGAGTTTCTCATAGTGCTTTGACACTGTGATCTGTTCGTCGTTGTGGAACTCTTCCTGCAACTCATCGTTAGCTGTGCCGAACTCATCGAGTTTACGTTTGATTTCCTCTTTCATGTCAGCTGCAATCTGGTTGGCACGTTTGCCGATGATTGCCACACTTTCATAAATATTACCTGTCTCAGCACTCAAATCCATCAAATTACGAGTAACCGTATTTGTTGGAGCATTAGTTTTCTTAAAATCCATAGTCATTATCTTTCAATTATTCTCTTTACATTTTCACTTTCGTACTGCAGAACTTGAATATCTTATCTGCTTCTTTCTTATATTTACTCTCTGGGAATTCGTTCTTAAATCCATAATACTCATCAATGGCTGCACGATAGCGTTCATCGGCTTTCTGCTCCACACTGTTCAGGGCTAACTTATAGCGAGACCTGAGAACCAGCATCATCAGCTCCTCGCGCAGATTCGTATAGGGATATTGCTTCAACGTGTTCTCTGCTGTGATGATGCAGGCATCGTAGTTGTTTCCACCAAAGATACAGTTTCCTGTATAGTTGCCCAGATTATAATACAGCTTTGCCGACTCGTACTCCTTCTTGGCCAACCGCTCCTGCAACTGATAAATCATATCTGTAACCTCTTCGCGAAACTCGGAATATGGATAATACTCCAAATACTCGTTCAAGCAATTGAGGGCTGTATAGGTCGATGATTGGTCGAGACGCGAATCAGGAGACTGTCGATATGCCGCCACTCCAGAATAGAAACGCGCCAGTTCTGTATATGTACCTTTCGGGTAACTCTTGTAATAACGTTCGAAATAATCACTTGCAGAATCATAATAACGGAGGTTAAAATAACACATAGCAAGCATATACAAAGACTCCTCTCCTTTATCTGTCGCCTTCAGCAAAAGAATCATATCCTCCAGAATCTGGTAGCAGTGGGTATATTCCCCTGCAGCATAATATTCTTTCGCTGCTTCATATCTATAATCATAATCTTCGGCACGTACAACATTATTATAATTACTGCATGAAGTCAAAATAAATGTAACGGCGCAAAGAGTTATGAAAATCTTCTTGTTCTTCATTCTTCTTCAAATTACGGTGCAAAGGTACAAAATAATTCATAATGTATAATGCATAATCCATAATATTTATCAATTTTTCACTTT
>JAFZYE010000079.1 GCA_017616445.1 Bacteroidaceae bacterium | reverse complement strand
CCCCCTTAGACCCCCTAACCCCCTTTAGGGGGAATGAAGATGTTCCAAGGGTTCCAGAAGTTCCATGAGCCGCAGCCTGTTCGACAGGCAGCTCTTCGAGTTCCATGAGTCGTTCGGAGGATGCAAAGCTGTTGACCAGCGTAGGGAGGAGTCGTCCCAGATCGAGCAACGGATGCTGAATGCGCCACACCAACTGTGTGAAGGCCATAAGCATACCTACTGTGATGACATTGTTCTGTACCTGCACCAGTCCGTAGGCGAGCGCAGCAATCGCTGCTCCTCGGAAGCCGATGAAGACGATGGTGCGTGTCAGGATGGACAGACGGGCTCGCTGCTGGGTCTGCCATTGTAGCAGCTGCTGACGTCGAGCCAGACGGCTGACCATGCGGTCGGCCATCTCCATGACCTTGATGACCATCTTATGCTGGATGCTCTCCTGTATGGTTGACTGCAGGTCGCTGTTGCTGTCTTTCAGCTTGCGCACGATACGCCGCATCTTGCGGAAATAGAGTTTGCTCAGCAGCAGGAAAATCGGACAGCTGATGACGATGATGATGGCCAGGGTGGAGTCCATCAGTAGAAGGTATACAAATGACGCAATAAACTGCACAATAATGGTTACGAGGAACGGCAATACTTCAGACATCAGATTCACGATATCGTTGACATCACCGAACAGACGGTTCAGCACATCGCCGCTATGGAACCGCTCGATGCCGCTCCACTTCCCTTTCAAGATACGCTCGAAGAACTGACGCTGCATCATGTTCTGGGTACGGACACCCAGCACAGCTGCCAACCATGTGCGACTGATGTGACAGAGGAACTCAGCGAGCATGATGACCACATAGAGGGCAACCATCCAGAGGAGATGTCCCTCCTGCTTGCCTGTAGCCACATCGGTCAGTTGGCGCAACTGCTCCACGCCCCACAGACCAAGTCCCACCTGCAACAGTCCGACCACCACATTGGTGATGGCCTGAGTACGACATCCCTTATGGTGGCTCCACAGCCATCGCAGGATTGTCCGAGTGGGATATTTTGTCTTGTTAAAGCGCATATTTTTCAACTTTTTTAGAGGTGAGAGGTGAGAGAATACCATAGGACGTTAACACCAGCGAACTATCCTCTTACCTCTTACTCCTTACCTCTTACCTCTAACCTATTAACCTTTGAACTTTACTCTACCACCCCTACTTGTTTCCATTCGTCAAGCATCTCAGCTACATCGGCCTTTGCGTCGTCTGCTAACACTTCGTATTCCTCACACAGTTTAGCGGCCAAATCGTCGACAGAGAAATCGCCCATCTCCTTCGCCTGTTTCCACAACCATGCAGCTGTCTCGTTCAACGAGAGCAACTTACCAAAATTGATGGCGTCGAGTCCTTCGCCCACAATCACTTTCTCGCCACACACTTCGCGTAGCACAAATCCAGATTTTATTTGCACAATTTTATTTACAATTTAACAATTTACTATTGACTATTTATTTCCAATTTCGCTATTTACAATTTCGCTATTTACAATTGAACTATTTATTCAACTGACTCTAAACTTTGAACTTTAAACTTTGAACTTTACCCTCATTCCCCCTAAAGGGGGTTAGGGGGTCCTACTCTTCTAACAATCGCCAACGGATATCGTCGGATGGGACGGAGGTGGAACCAAAGCTTGGCTGCCCATCGGCGCCAGCGGGTATAGAGGTAGTGTTTCCGTCCTTTGGCATCAACCACATGGGTTGCGAGAGCCTTCACATCTGCAAGCGAACAATGCTCCGTACCTGCCACGTTTCCATCGCCCATGAGCGTCACCTGACCCTCTTCAATACGGATGATACGATGGACTACATAGCGGTTGCCTTCCACCCATGCAAGCACCACATCACCCACCTTGGGTTCGACAGGTTTCTGGAGGATGACACTCTCACGTCCCCCGATGATGAAAGGCAACATGCTCCACCCTTTAACGGGAAAGGTCACGCTAATTCCTTCTCCAACCAGTCGGATGGCCTCTTGTATGATGATGGTGTCGTTCATGCTGATATCGTCTCGTTACAAATCCGTGCGGCAGCCTCATCGGGCAAGCACTCCAGATGCCACACAGGTACGTGAGATGCCAACGTGTTCTCTGTCTGATGCAGCCCGTCGGCTATGCGCTCATCCCACCGTTTTCCGCTGATGCTCGGCACAAGTGCCGCATAGGCCTGAATGCCTCGAAGACGTTCTATCTTGTTGTAGGGAGCCTGACTCAGGAGCACGATGCCCTTCAGGGGATAGCTCACCGGACGATAGCAAGGAGTCTTTCCACTCCAAGGAGACCCAAAGACCCACGCCTGACCGTCATCCATGATACGTACCACAGGGTTGTCATCATTTACCAGTTCCACACCCTCGATATACTGTTGCCACAACCGTGCATGTGTGCTCTTACCCGTTCCACTTTTGCCCAGGAACATATAGGCACAGTCCTTGTAACTCACAGCCGCAGCATGAAAGAGAGCTGTCTGCAATCGTGCCGTAGCAAGGGCATAGAGCACCATCAGCGCATTATCGACAGCCAGTTTCTGGTAGCCATCGGTCACCACGAGTCGCGAACGGACATAGTCGGCAGAGCAGATGAGCCATCCAGCCGACTTGCCACCCCAACGATACTCAAACACAGGTTCGCCTGCTGGGGTTCGTCCACAGATGATGACCTGCCCCTCATCGTCCTGACGGATTTCCTCTACGTAGGCAGGCGGCTCTCCCCCTTCGACACTCAACGAGAAGACCACCGTCTCTGCAGCGCCCGAAGAGAAGGGTGCATAGTTATCCATTCGGGAGAATATCTCTTCCTCCCCACAGACACTAAATATATGTCCTGCAACGGTATAGTAGTTTGTCATCTCTTTTCTTAAGAAGTTATCGCTTCGCTAGAAGTTATCGTTTCACTCGAAGTTAACGGCCTACGGCCTCGAAGTTATCACTACGTTCGACGAAAGTTTGCTGATGTTAACACCCATTGGTTCCGTCTAGCGAAGCGTTAACTTCGGAGCGCAGCGGTAACTCCTTTAACTTCTTTTACTCCTTTAATTTTTTCAACTTTGAACTATCAACTATCAACTTAATTCCCCCTAAAGGGGGTTAGGGGGTCCATTTCCTCGTATCAGCTCCCCACATCATCTTCTGACGAAGGGTGGAGAAGAAGGTGTGACTGGGATGGGTAACGACCTTCACACAGTATGGTGCCTTGCGGATATGCAGATGGATATTGTCGCGATAGCTATGACTGCGTCCGTCGAGTGAGACGAGGAAACTGCCGCTTCGGCTTTCGACACGTAGGTCGATGACCGAGTTGTCGTCCACAAGGATAGGACGCATATTGAGGCTATGGGGAGCGACAGGGGTCAGCGAGATGGTGTCCAACCGAGGTGTGATGATAGGACCGCCCACACTCAGCGAATAAGCCGTAGAACCCGTAGGAGTACCGATAATCAATCCGTCGGCCTGATAGGTGGTGAGATACTCGCCATTCACAGCTGTGTGGATGGAAATCATGGCCGAGATATCGTGTTTGAGGATTGCAATCTCGTTCAGCGCACAAGGATAACCCTCCAACTCCTGCTCTTCGCACGAGAGTTCGATGACGCTGTGATCCTCCACCTCGTACTTGCCTTTAGCGAGGTTCTTCAAGATCTGCTCCAGCTCATCGGGCGAGAAGTTGGCCAAGAATCCCAGACGACCCGTGTTGACACCTACAATCGGAATCAGACGGGCTCCTACCTTACTGGCCACATCAAGGAAGGTACCATCGCCTCCCATACATACCACCACATCGGCATCGAGCGGTTCGCCCTGCTCCTCCTCAAGAATGCGGCATGTTGGCACATTGATTTGCAGATTATCGACGAGGAACGCGTAAAACGAAGCAGGAATCATCAATTCCGCCTTCAGTTCGCTGGCCACCGCAAAGAACTTCTGCACAGCTACCGATTTCTTCTCCTGGTAGATGTTTCCGAATAACGCTATCTTAAATTTACCCTGTTGCATCTCTATTTTTTACCTTTTTTATCTAAAATAATCTTAATAACCGCTTACACTACAATTTTTTTCGCTAATTTTGCGTGCAAATATACGAATAAAGTTTAAAGTTTATAGTTGAAAGTCGAAAGTTTTTGTGTTTTTATGACGAAATTAAGCGTAAATATCAATAAAGTAGCGACAATTCGAAATGCAAGAGGCGGAAATAATCCCGATGTTTGCAAAGTAGCAATTGACTGCGAGGCATTCGGAGCTGACGGAATCACGGTTCATCCGCGTCCCGACGAGCGTCACATCAGATACCAGGATGTGCGAGACCTGAAACCCATCCTGAAAACCGAATTCAACATCGAAGGCTATCCTCAGCGTAGCTTCATCGACCTGGTGAAGCAGGTATGTCCTGCACAGGTGACTCTGGTGCCCGATGCTCCTGCCCAGATTACCTCGAATCACGGGTGGAACACCAAGATGAACCTGGAGCTGCTGACCGACATCGTGGCAGAATTCAAGGAGAAGCCCATCCGTGTTTCCATCTTCGTAGATGCCGACCCAGAGATGGTGGAATATGCAGCACGAATCGGAGCCGACCGTGTGGAGCTGTACACAGAACCCTACGCCACCCATTACGAGCGTAACCGCGAAGTAGCCATCCGTCCATTCATCGAGGCAGCCAATCAGGCACGCCAATGCGGGTTGGGACTGAATGCAGGCCACGACCTGAGTCTGGTGAACCTCGGCTATTACCTCCAGCAGATTCCGTTTACAGACGAAGTCAGCATCGGACATGCATTGATTTGCGACGCACTTTATTTAGGATTAAAAGAAACTATCAAACAATACAAAGAACTATGCAAGAATTAAGTATCCTTGAACTGGCCAAACAAGGCGGTTGGATCATGATTGTCCTCGCCGTCCTCTCCATCATTGCTGTGTATATCTTCACCGATCGCTTCATTGCCATCCGCAATGCAGGCAAGGTAGACAAAATGTTTATGGACCGCATTCGCGACTACATCAAGAACAACGATGCACGAAGTGCCATCAACTACTGCCGTGTGACCAACACCACGACATCACGCATCATCGAACGAGGTATCAGCCGCATCGGACGTCCTGCTCCTGAGATTCAGGCAGCTATCGAGAACACAGGCAACCTCGAAGTGGCACAACTGGAGAAACGTCTGCCTGTATTGGCTACCATCGCTGGTGGAGCACCTATGATTGGATTCCTCGGAACGGTGATTGGTATGGTCGAAGCTTTCTGGCAGATGTCGAACGCAGGTGGAAACCTCGATATCAGCATGCTGTCAAGCGGTATCTATCAGGCTATGGTGACAACCGTAGGAGGACTCATCGTGGGTATCGTTGCACTCTTTGCCTACAACTACCTCGTGTCGAAGGTTGACGGCGTAGTGAACGAGATTGAACGCGAATCGCTTTCATTCATGGACTTAATGAACGAATAAGTTATGGCATTAAAACGCAGAACCAAGATAACCCCCACCTTCTCGATGTCGTCTATGACCGATATCATCTTCCTGCTGCTGATCTTCTTCATGATTACCAGCACGATGATTGCGCCTAACGCCATCAAGGTGCTGCTCCCCCAGAGCAAGCAGCAATCGGTGGTGAAGGCCAAGTCGTATGTTACCATCGACAAGGACCTGAACCTGTACGTAGCAATCGGAACGGGGAAAGCACAACCTGTCACTTTGGACGAACTGCCATCTGTAATCGGTCAGGCCACCAACGACTCGACAGAGATGTTCGTATCGCTCTTTGCTGACGAGACCGTACCATACAGGAATATTGTTGAAGTGCTCAACGTAGCCAACGAGAACCACTTCAAGATGGTGCTCGCCACAAGACCACCGGAGAAATGAACAAAGACAAGAAACGCAGAATCATATCAACCATCACAACGGTAACAGTCCATCTGCTACTGCTGCTTATCCTGGCACTCGTCACCCTGAAACTGGCTGACAGCGACCACTTAGAGGATGGTGTGCCTGTGTTGCTGGGTAATGTGGACGATGCAGCGGGCGAAGACCTCGACGGTCTGCCCAACGAGGAAAGCGCAGAGGAACCAGAAGTGACCGAAGACGAATCTGAGACTGCTGAAACCGCTGAAACCGCTGAGACACCTGATGTTCCGGAACCGGCACCCCAACCCGAGCCACAAATCACGCAGGAGAAGGAGCGCTCGATAGCTGCCGAAGAGGCCAAGAAGCGCGAAGAAGAACTCCGCAAGCGTGAAGCAGAAGCTGCAAAGAAACGTGCCGTAGAGGAGGCAGCTAAGAAGAAGGCAGCTGAAGAGGCAGCCAAGAAGAAAGCAGCTGAGGAGGCTGCAAAGAAGAAGGCTGCAGAGGAAGCAGCCAAGAAACGTGCTGAAGAAGAGGCAAAACGGAAAGCGGAAGAGGCTGCACGAAAGAAAGCTGCAGAAGAGGAAGCCAAGAAGAAGGCTGCGGAAGAAGCTGCACGAAAGAAAGCAGAAGAGGAAGCTGCACGAAAGGCAGCTATCAACAGCAAGATGCAAGGTGCTTTCGGCAAAGGAGGCAACCAAGGAAGTAGCGGAAACGGAACAGGAGATGGTAACCAAGGAAGTCCTACAGGAAACGGCAACAAGGGAGCCGTCTCTGGTGTGGGTGGAGTCGGTACAGCAATTGTTGGAACCCGAAAGGTGCTACATCTTGAAGAACCACCTTACGATGACCCCACAAGCGAAGGCACAATTGTTGTAGCCATCACCGTAAATGCCGCAGGACGAGTGATTGCTGCTTCCATCAAGAGCGCAACAACCACATCGGCCATCCTTCGTAATGCAGCTACTTCAGCAGCACGCAAATCATCGTTCACATCAGGTTCAGATAACGAGCAAGGAACGATTACCTATAAGTTTAAGCAGAAGTAATGAACGTCTTTACCAAATATTGGCTTCGTCTGAAATGGAAGCAAGAGAACTACCAGCCACCCATTGAGAAGAGTGACGAAGAGCATGTATGCCCTTTCTGCAACGAGCTATATAGCGGTAATTATTGTCCCCAATGCGGTTTGCAGTACGGACGCGACAGGTTTACTTGGAAGACGGTATCGCTCAATCTCATGGACCTCTGGGGGGTAGGCAACCGTAATGTATTCCTCACCATCTGGCACCTCATGTGGCGTCCAGGCTACCTCATGCACGACTACCTACGCAGTAAGCATCGCGCCTACTTCCCACCGATTCCCCTGTTGGTGGCCATCTGTCTGTTGTTCACACTCATGATCAGCACGCTCAACATCACATGGGACAAAGACCTGGATGCTATCTACGATATCCATACCACCTATGAAAAAGGGAAAGCAGCGGCTGAAGATAAAAACAAAAGTATCTCCCTATCGATAAGCACTAATAAAGAAGCAAAAGAAGAAACAAAAGAACAAATAAAGAAAGGCGCAACGGAGGAAGCAACGAATGAGGAAGACGAAAAAATGGCGCAAGCGTTGTCGGACCAGATACTCTCGCTTGAGCATCTGATGAAAGCAGAACGTCAGTGGAGCCGTGATAACATCGCCTACTCGCTGATTATCTCCAACCTCCTCGTCATCCTGCTGGCCAGCTGGATATTCCGCCAGTCGCCACGCATACAGCTGACTACCGTCGAGAGTTTCTACGTACAGATGTACATCGCCTGCCAGATGATGCTCATTGCCATTCCCTATACCCTCATCACATGGGAGATATGCGAATCGAGTTTCCTGCCCTACCCTTTGCCTTCGCTACTTTCGTTTGCGATTCTTGTGGTCGATTACCACCAACTCTGCGGATATTCTCTTTGGGGAACGATTTGGCGTCTGATCGCTTTAGGCTTTTGCTATACTGTATTTGGAACTATTGTCGCCCTTGTGTTCACAATGATTTATCTCACCGCCCCAGTTCTCACAGACCTCACAATCATTCTTTTTTGATAAAAGCAGAAGTTCTCCATATCATACTCCCTCCCCCTTTGGGTACTCCCCCTTTCTAAGGAGGAGAGCCATATAGCTGCTCACCTAAGATAGGGGAGCTGTCACATAGTGACTGAGGAGTATGACAAAGGACACAGGCTGTTACCAGTGCTCCCATTTTTTTACACATTGTTACCTTTTTATAAAAAAAGTTAGCATTTTTTGCATTTTTTTTTGGAAGAGACATTTTTTTTCGTATCTTTGCCACCGATATGCGACAATTTATCAGGTTCATACGCAGGACACTATCCGTAAGACTCAGCCTGACCGTTGTCTTCGCGATAGCCACGCTGCTGTTGGCAGCGCTGTTGGTTATGTTCCTTTATTCGCGCAGAGTCATCAAAGACGAAGTGCTTCAAAAAGCCCAAGAGACGTTGGAGTGTACTGTCCAACGAATCGACAACATCTTGCTGAGCGCAGAACTGGCGTCAGGCAATATGATCAATTATCTTTTTCTCCATCTGGACGACCCCGACCAGATGTACACTATCAGCAAGGAACTCGTTGAGAACAACCGATACATCAAAGGCTGTGCCATCGCAATGGAGCCGTATTTCTACAAGGACAAAGGCGAGTTGTTCATGGCTTATTACTATACGACCGGGGACACTGTACAGCGATTGACCAAGAAACCCACCTTCCAGTCGGATACCTTCGGCGACATCCCCTATAACCAACAGATTTGGTACACCAAACCCTGGGAAGCAGGTGCACCCATTTGGATTGGACCTATTGACGACTTGGAGAGACATGGGTCGGACATCATCACGTTCGGTCTGCCTTTGTCAACACTCGATGGGAAAAAGGTCGCTGTGATGGGCGTGGATGTATCCGTCGCTCTGTTGTCGGAAGTCATCAAGGAAGCCAAACCGTCGCCCAACTCCTACGCCATGCTGATCAACGGTGAAGGTGATTTTATTGTCCATCCCACACTCACCACCCCCGATTCCACCACAAAGTACAAACCCATTACAACGATTCCTGAAGAAATACGTCAACCCATGCTCGCTGGCGAGACGGGTTATAAGAAGATTAAGCATGATGGACATGTCGATTACATCTTCTACAAACCATTTGTCCGCAAGAATGCGCCGGCACGCTCGATGGAGGCTCTCAACTGGAGTATTGCCATCGTTTATCCTGAAGACGACATCATGGGTGACTACAATCGCCTGCTAAATTATGTGATGGCCATCGCTATCGTCGGCATGATACTCCTGCTGGTACTCTGCCAGATTATCACCCACCATCAGCTGTCACCATTGCTGATGCTTGCCGAGGCAGCCCGTCGCATCGCAAATGGGAAATACGACGAACCAATCCCCGACAGTCCCCACATGGACGAGGTAGGACGACTGCAGGATCATTTCAAGAAGATGCAACGTTCGCTTGCTGTTCATATCAGCGAGCTGGAAAAGCTCAACAAACAATTACAAGAACGGAACGAGACGCTGCAAGAGGCCTACGAAAAAGCGACGGAGGCCGACCGAATGAAGATTGCCTTCCTGCATAACATGACCAACAAAATGCAGGAACCGATTGATACCATCTGTGAAAGGGTTGAGCAGCTCAGTAAGGAAACAGAGCAAACGACTCCACAAGAGGCCGACCAAGCGGTGAAAGACATCGAACGCCAATGCATGGTGGTCGTTGAGCTGCTGAACAACCTGCTGAAAGTATCAGAGAAATTGAACTACAAAACCGAGTAAAAACAATGTTCGCACTTGAAAGGAAAATACGCCGATCGCTCTCAGGGAAGCTCATCTTCAGCATCATATTGCTGGCGGTGCCTATCTTCGTGCTGTCGATTGGACTCCTCTTTCTTGAGTCGCGTTCCTATATCAAACGTGAGGCGACAGAGCATGCTATGAGCCGACTCAGCACGGCATCACATCATGTCGATCGCTACCTGCGAATTGCTGAGACAGCTACCAACATCTACACTTGGATTGTTGAGGAGAACTTCGTTCCTGATTCCATGCTCGCCCTCTCACGCCGTATCGTAGAGCTGAATGGTAATATCGACGGATGCTCCATCGGAGCCGAACCTGATATGTTCCCTGAATTTGGCAGGTATTGCTCGGCCTACACCATCCGTGAAAACGACACCATCACGAGCGTCTTCGAACAGCCATACGAATACTTCACACGTATATGGTATGCCAACCCGCGTAGCACGAGGAGGTCAGGATGGACGGTTTACTACGACGAAGTTGACTCCCTCGATGTGGTACTCAACGGCATGCTTGCCACCTATAGCCGACCGCTGTTCGATCCCAACAGAACAGACAGCACACTCATCGGAGTCATCACAGTCGACCTGTCGCTCACACGTCTCTCACGTATGATTACGGCCGACAAACCATACCCCAACTCCTACTACGTGATGGTCGACCGCCGAGGGCAGTTCTACATACACCCCGACTCTACCCGACTCTTCACCCCTATCTTCGAAGGAGCCGACCCTGTCACACAGGCCGACCTCATTGCCTTGGGTCATGAGATGTCATCCGGACAGGAAGGCAGCATGTCCGTAGTGATTGAAGGACAACCTTGCATCGTGTGCTACAAGCCCATCCGTAATGCCCTGTGGAGCATGGCCATCATCTGTCCGGAAAGCGACATCCTGCAAGACTACCAAAAACTGACCTCTATCATCATCCCTATCCTGATTATCGGTTTGACACTCATCCTCATCCTGGGTCGCCGTTCAGTCGTTCATGCCATCAGCCCATTAGAGCAGCTGCTCGTTCAAACACGACGTATCGAAGCCGGCCTCTACGACGAGCGTATCCCACATAGCACACGCCACGATGCAGTCGGACAACTCCAGAACAGCTTCATGCAGATGCAGTCATCACTCGACCGCCACGTAAGCGCCATCCGCAAGGTGAACCACGAGACAGCACGACGAAACGACGAACTTGCGAAAGCCAGCGAAATGGCCGAAGAGGCAGCACTTCAGAAAACCACCTTCATCCACAACATGACCCACCAGATCCGTACACCGATGAACATCGTCATGGGATTTGCACAAGTGATGGAAGGTAATTTCGATGTCATTCCAAAAGAAGAGGTGAAGTCATTAGCCGACATCATGAATAGCGAGGCAAAGAAGCTGAGACGTATGACGCAGATGCTCTTCGACAGTTCAGACATAGGTGTCTTCGAAGAGATGAAGACGAAACGACATGAGATTATATCATGCAACAAACTGGCGCATGAGTGCGTTGACTACACCCAGAGGAATTTCCCTGGTCTCACCGTGAAACTCGAGACAAGCATACCCGACTCCGTCTGTCTGCTTTCAAACCACCTCTTCCTCATGCGAGGTCTGCGCGAGTTGCTCTACAACTCAGCCAAGTATTCTGACGGAAAGAATGTGGCCATGCTTGTGTCAGGAACAGAAGAGTATGTACAGTTTGTGATTGAAGACACAGGAGCAGGTATTCCTCAGGAGCACCGCGAGAAGATGTTCGAGCCATTCACCAAAATCGACGATCTGTCTGAAGGACTGGGTCTGGGACTCCCGCTCGCCCTTCGCCACATCACTTACCTGGGAGGTAGCCTCACCCTCGACACCAACTATTTCGATGGCTGCCGCTTCATCGTCCGCTTCCCATCCGAAGTGTTTGCAGAAGCAGCCCCCTCTGACTCCCCCAAGGGGGAATAAAGTTGATAGTTGATAGTTGATAGTTTAAAGTTCAAAGTTTAAAGTTTAAAGTCAGTTGAAAGTTTAAAGTCAGTTGAACGAGTTGAAAGTTAGACTTTAGAAGAGAAGGGGTTTTGATGTTTTTGTTATAAACATTACTAAGGTTCCATAGAAAAATAATAAACAAGAAGAATTATAAAATAAACATAAAAAAGTAAAATCAAATCTACTCACTTACCCAATTTCGAAATGAAAGATTTTATCGCAACGCTACGCAGTAGCATCATGGCCGGTATCTGTATCGGCATAGCTGGCTTCGGCTACCTGATGAGCAAAGACATCATCGGCATCGTACTCTTTACCTTCGGCCTTTTGGCTGTAGTTCATTATGGTTTCAAACTGTTCACTGGCACCGTAGGCTTCTGTGGAGGAAGCAAGGGTCTGCCTGTTAAAGAGATTCCCAAGGTGCTGTTGGGCAATATCATCGGTACGTTACTTGTTGCCCTCTTGTCGTACAACTCACCAGCCGACCTGCAGGGTGTGGCCCAAGGCATACTGGAGAGCCGTCTGGCAAACGGTCCCCTACGTTGTGGATTGCTGGCTATCGGGTGCGGATTCATCATGACGGTAAGCGTGAAGTTTGCAAAGTACGAGAACAAATGGTATCCCCTACTCTATGGTGTGCCTATCTTCATCGTTTGTGGATTCCCCCACTGCATCGCCGATGCATTCTACTATCTGGCCGTTCCCACCGACTTCTGGGCAGCTCACCTTATAGATATATTAATTCTTTATGTTGCCATCGTGCTGGGCAACACGGTCGGATGTAATTTGGTGAGAATCATAAATTTCGATAAAGAGAGTTGACCCCCTAACCCCCTTTAGGGGGGAAATAGACTTTAGGCCTTAGACTCTAGACTTTAGTGCTCCCCCTTAAGGGGGAGATGTCCAAAAGGACAGAGGGGGTCCAAAAAACTTAGCTTTTCGGAGTTAAGTTTTTCTTGTTGTTTACGCATATTAGTTGTATGACCCAAGTGGAGTTCGAACATATTGCCATTGAGTTGCGCCCTTCGATGTGGAAGGTGGGCATGGACTTCTTCGGCTCGTCCGACGATGCTGAGGATGTGGCACAAGAGGCACTGGTGCAGTTGTGGCAATATGCTGAGAAGTTGGATGCAGGTCGTAATATCAGCGGATTGGCCATAAGGATTGCAAAACATTGCTGTGTGGACATGCAGCGCAGACGACGCGGAATCACCGTGGAACTGATGCCGGCACACGAGCGGGAGATCGGAGCAGATGCATCGCCACATGAAGAGCTGGAGCGGACAGAAGCGGCGGAGTTGTTGCAGCAACTCATTGACGGCCTCAATCCACGCGAACGCGAACTGTTCGAACTACGGCAACTGGATGGACTTTCGAACGACGAGATTGCCCAACGGACAGGCATAGCGAAGGCATCGATTCAGGTGATGGTGTCGAGAGCGAGAAAGAAAGTGTACGAGGAGATGCGAGAAAGATTGAAAAAATAAAGACCCCCTACCCCCCTTTAGGGGGAATTAAATAGAAATGAATGATTATATGGATAGAAACGAAGTAAATAAACTGATTGACAAGTACTTGGAGGGTGTTACCACACCCGAGGAGGAGCGGAGGCTGGCTTACGAGGTAAGTCGCAAGGATGCACCTGCCGAATGGAAGGCCATCGGTGCGATGTTAGGTCAGTTGACACTCGACGAAGCAGAGTACGACGAAGAAATGACCCGTCGTCGCAATCGGAGCATTTGGACTCGCCGCATCGGATGGGCTATGGCAGCCAGCATCGTGGTCGTAGCCGGCATCGGATTGTGGCTGAATAGCCGCCAGGACAAGCAGGACTACGAATGCATTGCCTACGTGGACGGCGAGGTCATCACCGATGAGACTCGTGTGCTTGCAATGGCCGAGGATGCTGTTTGCGACATCTTCACGACGGCTTCTGAGTCGGATATCGATATTGATGCAATGTATAATATAGAGCCATAAGATTATGAGAAGATTCATCGTAACAACCATCATCCTGTGCTTCGGCTTGATCGTGATGGCGCAGGACTACACGAAGACGGAACAGGGAGGGATGCATGTACAGCCCGTATTCGAAGGAAAAATCGTGAAGGACGTGAACTCGACCATCCTCACAGGCAAAGCCATCGAGAAGTACAACCTGACGAAGATGCACACGCTCAAGCTGACCGCCAACGAAGAGCAGCGCAACAGAATTGAGGAGTTGCTGCTGAAAGACTATGAAGAGCGCAACAAGTACGACGAGGAAGTAGACCATGAGGTGCGCGGCGGGCACGTCTATTACTCCATCTTCCGCATCGCAGTCAGGAGCGAGCTTACTTTTCCTCGCGTGAAGGTCAGCAAGACACGAGTGTACCTGTGCTACCAATGCAAGCCCAAACGCACCAGCCCCGTACAGTACGAAATCACGTTAGTGCTGCTCGAAGGCGAGAACCTGACATTAGACTTACTGAAACAAAATTTCAAACGAACTAAATAACCAGACAATTATGAAAACCAAACTCATTCTCATCACCATCATGACGATGGCCATAACCTGTGGCATCAAGGCACAGAACGATTCAATCGCAGCAGGTATATCGCAGGAAATGTATAACGAAGACCACCCAGGCGGCTGGGACTTCAGCATACCCTTTCTTAGCCCGTCACGCAGCAAGAAAAACGATGTACCAGCGCAATACAGGACATCAACTTATATCTTGAACCGAGCACCTTATCCACACGCCACATCGTTCAACTTCGGATTCATCTCAGGTGCCGACGAAGCGCCAGGTGTCAATATCGACATGGGACAGTCGTTCGAGTTGGAGCTGCGCAACCTCGTTGCCTTCGACCACCGCCTGAGCAACACCTCCTTCATCACCCTCGGCTTCGGCCTTTCGTGGCGAAACTACCGCATGACCGGCCACAATCAGTTCCTCCTGAACGATGACGGCACCATCACGCTGGCACCCTATCCCACAGGAGCAAATCCGAAGTTCAGCCGCATCCACACATTCAGCCTCGTTGTACCGCTGCAATTCCACTTTGCCCTTGGAGGCTACTGGTATTTCTCTTGCGGACCAGAGCTGTATTTCAATACCTATGCATCGCTCAAGACCCGTTACAGCCTCAACGGAGAGAATCAGAAATTCGAAGCCAACCGCCTGCATCGCAACAAAGTGACCTACGGATTGATGTGCGACATCACTTACAATCGCTTAGGTATATACTTCAAGTACTCGCCCTGCAACGTGCTGCAATCGGACTTCGGTCCTAAGTTCAAAAGCATGACTGCGGGATTGAGGCTCGCATTCTAAGGACAATTGTTAAATTATAGTAAAATTGCGTATGGCGTAAATGCTGTACGCAATTTTTCTTTGTCTCATGCGTTATTACAGATGAATTCCTCAAAACAAATGATGCTTATGAAACTGACAAGCTTTCTTGCAGCCGTCGAACGGCTCATCCTCCGCTTCTGGTACGTGCTGCCCCTGCTGGCGGCAGTGCTGCTGTTTATCTTGATATTACTAACTACTACCTATCCATCGATACTTGAAAACATCATCTACTGCTTGCTGCTCCTTACTCTGTTGATGCTTGCCGTATCATGGTGTGTGCTGCTCGCCAACAAGAAGTGGTGGCGGTGCATCGTCTCTGTTGTGGTTTCCGTCGTGTTCGTTGGAGTCTTGGGGTTCTATCTCAGCTTTGCCGCCATGTCGGCTCCTGACGGATTCGGCAGGGATCATCCAATACCAGAGGGATTAACATACAACCTGCCGCTACAGAGATATCATTGGGACGATTCCCTTGCGGTGTCCGTTGTCGACACTGATTCTGTTGTAACAGTAGATACACTTAATGCCGACACCTACTTGCAAGTTTGGGACGACTCACAAGGCGGAATCTATCTGTACGACTTCTATTACGGCCCACTGCCTGCCGGCGAAATCTACCTCCGATGCTTCGAGGTCACCGAGAACATTCCGCTATCCGAATCCAGGATTTCAGAGGATAGTCGAGCGAAGATACGTCCAACGACAGCATTCTCAAAGGTGGTGGACAAACAGAAATTCACCATCTACGAAGGAGACTGGTATGATTATTATGCCGCACGCATCGAAGTGTGGTTCAAGGATGCCGAAACCAAGGAGGAGAAGAAACTCATGGAGAAAGTGTATCGCGTAGAAGGCTGGATGCGATAGATTCATACTGAGGACAAATTAAATAGCTAAGTCAAGGTTGCGAAACCTCAGATTCCATCCTCCTACTTATTTTTTTCTGCATTTTCCATTAAAAACATTTGGACGGGATGTATTATTGTTGTAAATTTGCAGGTGGAATAAATGTTGATTCATCATGACAGATTATTTAGATAAGCTCAACGAAACAAATGAAACGGTTTCTGGAGTACAGGAGCCAGAGGCAACTTCGTCCTATCATAACTCCCAATTAGGAACGAAGGCACATCATTCTGTTTCCAAAAGTTCAATGCCTTGTTATTTCTCTGAGGCAGAACTCGATCAAGAAATTGCTCTGTCTTTACAGAGCGGAAACGCTACCAAGCGCGAAGTAGATGCTGTTTTTTACAGATGATAGTCCCATTAAGAATAATATGGAAACGCCAAGCCTTGCATCGTGTTGATGAGATTGCTTCTTGGTATGAAAACAACATGGGCAGAACGGCTATGCATAGTTTTTTACAAGGAGTTGCAAATACAGTTTCTACGTTATCGCATAGTCCACAAATAGGCATTCTTGATGAAAGACGAAGCACACCACGCAGAAAACTATATTCGTTTGTTACGCATCCAAAGTATAAAATCATCTACTATTTCACATCCAAAACCATTTATATTGTAACCATTCATCGCACGATGATGAAGAATGGATAATGAATCCCTCAAAACAAATGAAGCTTATGAACCTGAAAAGCTTTCTTGCAGCCGCCGAACGGCTCATCCTCCGCTTCTGGTACGTGCTGCCCCTGCTGTTTGCATTGTTCTGGTTTGCATGGATGTGGTGGCTTTACTATGAGAATGTGCCAATACTGCGTGACATCGTCGTTATTTTGCACCTCTTTACGACGATTGTCCTGCTCGTCTCATGGGGAGTGCTGCTTGCCAACAAGAAGTGGTGGAAGTTCATCGTATCGTTTGTAGCAACCCTTGTCATTGTTTTTATCTTTTTGTTTCCATTCATCATCGCTTTTTCCATATTCACATAAAGGCTGGATGCGATAGATTCATACTGTGGATAAATATAAGGCAGAAGAGGCAAAAGGGGAAAAGACTAGGGTGTAACAGGGAAAACACATAGGTAGAAAAGGGAGAGAGATAGGGTGTAACTAGTTTGCCCCGCCCGTGCGAATATCTTGCAGCGGGCGGGGCAATATCTTGCGGCGGGCGTGCGAATATCTTGCGGCGGCCGCCAAAAGACCAGAGAAGATCCTCTCCCCGCTCCCCTTGAAAGGGGAGAGCTTAAGACTAAAGTCTAGCGTCTAAGGTCTAACGTCTTTTATCTTTCTGACTGCAAAGATACGAAATTTTTTGCTGAAATGCAAATATTTTTGCATAAATTTCGCACGGATGCACGATTTGAGTTAATATGGAATAGCATGCGACGTGACGGGCATTCTAATTAATAAAAGGAGCAGCGTCGCTCCTTTTTTCATATCCTTTTGCAAAAAATAGTAAATAGTAAATGGCTAAATGGTAAATAATTTGTATATTTGCACTCAAATTGCGAAAAGGCATGTCTTGCATTCTACATATCGACACATCGACAGATGCCTGTTCTGTGGCTGTAAGCCAGGACGGGGCGAACATATTTCATGAAGAACAGCTGGAGGGGCCTCAGCATGCGCAGGTGATTGGCGGCATGGTGGAAGAGGCACTTTCGTTTACTGACAACCACGCCATCCCATTTGATGCGGTAGCCGTGAGTTCGGGACCTGGCAGCTATACCGGTCTGAGAATCGGAGCGAGTATTGCCAAGGGTGTGTGCTATGGTCGCAACCTGCGACTGATCTCCATTCCCACACTCGAACTGATGTGTGTGCCGGTGTTGCTGGGACGCGAGGAGTTGCCGGAGGATGCCCTACTCTGTCCGATGATCGACGCAAGACGGATGGAGGTTTATACCGCTCTCTATACACGAGCGCTGAAGCCTATCATGGAGACCACAGCCATGATTATTGAGCCAGATGAGTTTGCAGAGGAGCTGGAGCGACATCCAATCTATTTCTTCGGAAACGGGTCGGACAAATGCCGAGATACCATCACCCACCCCAATGCCCACTTCGTCAGCGGCATCCAACCGCTTGCCAAATGGATGGGTCCGCTTGCCGAGAAGAAACACGTGAGAGGTGAGTTTGAAGACGTAGCTTATTTCGAACCGTTTTATCTGAAGGAATTTGTGGCGAAGAAAAGCAAAGATCTTTTGAGACTTTAGACTTTAGACAATGCATAATGTATAATGCATAATGCTTAATGAAAAGTGAAAAACGAAGAGTGAAAAATCGTCAAATCGTAAATAGTAAATAGTCAAATAGTAAATTACTTGATGGATTATAATACACAAAGAGAGAAATTGAGACTGCCTGAATATGGGCGTTGTATCCAAGAGATGGTGAACTATGCTGTTGCGTTAGAGGATAAGAAGGAGCGCCAGCGTTGTGCCTTCACCATCATAGACCTGATGGCGAATATGCAAACATTTACAGGTAACCCAGATGACTTCTACCAGAAGTTGTGGAACCATCTGGCTTTCATATCCGACTATCAGCTCGACATTGATTATCCGGTTGAGATTCAGCATATCAACGAACAAGAGAAGAAACGGGAAAGAATACCGTATCCACAGAAGCGAATTGCACGTCGCCACTATGGGTCGATCATCGAACAGCTGACGAAGAAGCTGACAGAGATGGAACCAGGTGCAGAACGTGACGAACTGACCCTGCTCGTAGCCAACCAGATGAAGCGTGCTTTGGCCAACTGGAACAGTAACGCACTGGACGACGAGAAGATACTGAGCGACTTGGCAGAATACACAGACAAGAAGATTTCGCTCATGCCTTCGGAAATCAACCTGATGAGCAACAAAGAAGCCCTCGCAAGCGTGAACCAGCAGAACACAAGCGGAGGCGGCAAAAAGAAAAAGAAGAAGTAAATGGCTACATTCGTCATAGAAGGAGGACACACGCTGACAGGTGAGATCACACCCCAAGGTGCCAAGAACGAGGCGCTGGAGGTGATCTGTGCAACCCTGCTCACCAGCGAGCCCGTCACCATCACCAACGTACCCAGCATCCTCGATGTGAACACCCTCATCAACCTGATGGAGAAGATGGGTGTGGGTGTACGCTGTCTGGGTAAACACTCCTGGACATTCCAAGCAGGCGAACTCAACATGAACTATCTGCAGAGCGATGAATTCATCAACCTTTGCGCCTCATTACGTGGTTCGGTTCTGTTGCTTGGTCCATTGCTTGGCAGGTTCCATAAGGCATGTGTAGCGAAACCAGGAGGTGATAAGATTGGCAGACGCCGACTCGACACCCACTTCCTCGGTATCAGCGAACTGGGTGCTGAATTCACCTATAACGAAAAGCGTGGCATCTTTGAAATCTCGGCTCAGCAGCTACACGGCAAATACATGCTGTTGGACGAAGCCTCTGTGACTGGTACAGCCAACATCATCATGGCAGCCGTATTGGCGGAAGGAACCACACAAATCTACAATGCAGCATGTGAGCCCTACATCCAACAGTTGTGCAAGATGCTCAACAGGATGGGAGCCAAGATTAGCGGAATTGCCTCGAACCTGCTTACCATAGAAGGTGTAAAAGAGTTGCACGGCACAGAGCACACCGTCTTGCCCGACATGATTGAGGTGGGTTCGTTCATCGGCATGGCCGCTATGACAGGGGGCGATATCACCATCAAGAACGTGTCGTACGAGAACCTCGGCATCATACCCGATGTATTCTCACGAATGGGTATCACCATTGAGCGTAAGGGAGATGACATCCACATACCCCACCACGAAAGCTATGAGGTGGGCTCGTTCATCGACGGAAGCATCATGTCGTTCTCCGATGCACCTTGGCCCGGACTGACACCTGACCTTCTCAGTGTGTTGCTCGTGGTAGCCACCCAGGCCAAAGGATCGGTACTCATCCACCAGAAGATGTTCGAGAGCCGTCTGTTCTTCGTAGATAAACTCATCGACATGGGTGCTCAGATTATCCTCTGCGACCCCCACAGAGCTGTTGTCGTAGGACATGACCACCGTTTCAAGCTGAAAGGCTCACGCATGTCGTCGCCCGATATCCGTGCAGGTATCGCCCTGCTCATCGCAGCGCTGAGTGCCGACGGAACCAGCCGCATCAGCAACATCGAGCAGATTGACCGAGGATACGAGAACATCGAAGGACGTCTGAATGCCCTCGGAGCAAAAATCAGCAGAGAGGATTAGAAAAGGAGATGATAAAGAAAGAGAACACATATCGGATTGGTCGCATCACCAAAGCCCACGGGCTCAAGGGAGAGGTAGTCTTCAACTTCGAGGACGACATCTTCGACCGTGTGGAGTGCCCCTACCTCATCTGTGAGGTTGACGGCATTCTGGTACCTTTCTTTATCGAGGAATACCGATTCAAGAACGACTCGTCAGCCCTGATGAAGTTCGAAGACATCGACTCAGTGGAGCAGGCACAAAGGCTTCTGGGGAGTGAGGTGTACTTCGAAAACAAATATATCGAGGAAGGCGCTGCCGAAGAAGTGTCGCTCAACTACTTCATCGGATTCACCCTCACCGATACAGACGGGCATACAATCGGCAGAATCACAGGCATTGACGACCAGACCGAGAACTGGCTCTTCGAGGTAGAGACCGCCACCTCATCCGTACTGATACCTGCCCATGATGACTTCATTACAGCAATCAATCATCAAAACAAAACCATAGAGATGAACCTACCTGAAGGTTTATTAGACTTATGAACGAAAAGAAACGAATAGCGATATTAGGCTCAACAGGCTCTATCGGCACTCAGGCCCTGGAGGTGATAGAAGAACAAAGTCACCTCTACGAAGCACACGTGCTGACCGCCAACAACAGCGCAGACTTGCTGATTGAACAAGCACGCAAGCACCACCCAGCTGCTGTGGTAATCGCCAACGAGATATACTATCAGAAAGTAAAGGACGCATTGAACGACCTGCCCATCAAGGTGTACACAGGCTCAGTTGCCCTTTGTCAGGTTGTGGAAGACGACAACGTGGATATTGTCCTCGCATCGATGGTTGGATTCGCAGGACTACGTCCTACCATCAGCGCCATCAAGGCAGGCAAGATGATTGCGCTGGCCAACAAAGAGACGCTGGTCGTTGCAGGCGAACTCATCAACCGTCTGATTACAGAGTACAAAGTACCTTTGTTACCCGTCGATAGCGAACACTCTGCCATCTTCCAATGTCTGGAACCAGGCAACCGTATCGAGAAGATTCTGCTGACCTGCAGCGGAGGACCGTTCAGAAAGATGTCGACCGAAGAGTTGGTTCATGTCACGAAAGCACATGCGCTGGCACATCCCACATGGAATATGGGAGCTAAAATCACCATCGACTCAGCAACGCTGATGAACAAAGGATTCGAAGTGATTGAGGCAAAGTGGCTGTTTGGTGTTCAACCAGAACAGATTCAGGTGGTGATTCATCCACAATCGGTCATTCACTCGATGGTGCAGTTTGAGGACGGAGCCGTGAAAGCACAATTGGGCGTTCCAGATATGCGTCTGCCGATTCAGTATGCCTTCAGCTATCCCAAACGATTGAAGGCCTCGTTCGACCGAGTTGACTTCTTCAAGATGAAAGACCTGACGTTCGAACAGCCCGACGTGAAACGCTTCCGCTGCCTGGCACTCGCTTACGAAGCATTGGACAAAGGCGGAAACATGCCTTGTATCGTGAATGCAGCCAACGAGATTGCCAACCGCGCCTTCATCGATGACAAGATTTCGTTCAACAGAATCAGCGAGATTATCGAGCAGTCGATGAGTCATATTGCCTTCTCAAACGACTCCTCGCTCGAAACATATTTATTAACAGACAAAGAAACACGCGAATACGCTAAAACACTATTGTAAACACCCATGGACATCGTATTAATCAAAATCGCACAAGTCGTAGCAGCATTCAGCTTGCTCATCATACTGCATGAAGGCGGACACTTCCTTTTTGCGAAACTCTTCAAAATCAGAGTCGAGAAATTCTATCTCTTTTTTGACTTCCCCATCATGACCCCACGTCCTCAGTTTGCCTTCCTGACCTATCGTCAAGGGAAGATATCGCTGTTGAAATACACGAAATATACGACGGTCAAATCTGAAGACTCGTCAGCACAGCCCGACTACAAAGCAAGCGCTTACTCTGTTGCGAGCATCAGCAAAGGGAAGGTAGAATTCTGCAAATGGGAACATGGACTGGAGAAGATTGCAGAAGAGGAAAGCAAACAACCGACATACGCAACAGAATACGGTATCGGATGGCTTCCACTGGGCGGTTATGTCAATATCTCAGGAATGATTGATGAATCGAAACAGCAGCTGAGTGCCGACCCCAAACCATGGGAGTTCCGAACCAAACCAGCTTGGCAGCGTCTGCTGGTGATGCTTGGCGGTATCATCGTCAACTTCATCACCGCCTTCGTCATCTATATGGCCGTACTCTTCACTTGGGGTGAGAGTTACGTGAAACCAACCGACATCACCAATGGTATGAAGTTCAGCACCGCAGCGAAAGCAGACGGATTCAAGGACGGTGATGTGGTCATCAAGACAGATGGGAAAGAAGTAAAGACCTGGAGCATCAACGTGCTTCGCGACATCTCCAATTCGAAAGAGGTGACCGTGCTTCGTGAAGGTCAGGAGGTGGCCATCAAGATGCCAGAAGAGATGAACATGCTCGAAATGGCGCAAAGCAATCCACCCTATATGGATATTCTCATTCCGTTTAATATCGACAGCATCATCCCTGGATCGCCAGCAGAAACAGCAGGACTGAAAGTCGGAGATGTCATCACGGAACTGAATGGAGAAAAACTGAACGACTTCAACGACTTGGTGTATCAGCTGGCAGCCATGAAAGGTTCGCTCACAGAGAACTCAACCGCAGCAGACAGTTTGAAGCTGCGTAGTGTGACCTTAGTCGTCAACAACCAAGACACATTGAAACCCGTATTGACCCAAGAGTTCACGTTGGGCTTTTCGAACCCAGCACCCAAATACGACATCACGACCCAAGAATATGGATTACTGGAATGTATCCCTGCCGGCATCTCGTCAGGATGGGAGAAACTCTGCAACTACGTGAATGACCTGAAATACCTCTTCTCAGCTCAAGGAGCCAAGAGTGTTTCGGGTGTCATCGGTATCACCAACATCTTCCCCGAAACATGGGATTGGCAAAAATTCTGGCTGTTGACCGCCTTGCTGTCAATCGCTCTGGGTGTGATGAACGTACTACCGATTCCTGCCCTCGACGGCGGACATGCCATCTTTGCCATCTATGAAATCGTGACACGCAGAAAACCAAGCGACAAAGTATTGGAGAAAGCTCAATACGTAGGCTTTGCCATACTGATTGGTCTGCTGATTCTGGCCACTTGGAACGATATATCGAGACTATTAGGATTATAAACCATTCGAGCGAACATGAAGATACTTGCAGTCGGCATGAATTATGCCGGACACAATAAAGAGATGAATCACACGTTATTATTACAAGACCCTGTGATTTTCTCGAAACCCGATTCAGCTTTGCTGACCCGAGGACGTCCCTTCTTCATTCCCAGCTTTGCCAATCGGTTCGACCACGAGATAGAGATTGTCGTGAAGATTTGCCACGTAGGGAAGAACATCTCAGAACGATTTGCACATCGCTATTATGACGAGGTGACGGTCGGTATTGATTTCACAGCACGGGACCTGCAAGACCAACTCACCTCAAAAGGGCTACCTTGGGAATTGTGTAAGGGGTTCGACAACTCGGCAGCTATCGGAGAGTTCGTCAAGAAAGAGACACTCCCTGCCATTCAAGAGTTGAATTTCCACCTCGACATCGATGGGAAGACCGTTCAGACAGGCTTTTCGGGCAATATGATTCACTCAGTCGATAAGATTGTCGCATTTGTGAGCAAGTATTTCACTCTGAAGACAGGCGACCTCATCTTCACCGGTACCCCATCAGGAATCGGTCCAGTACATGAAGGCCAGCATCTGGAAGGGTATCTGGAAGGAAACAAATTATTAGATTTCAATGTAAAATAACAACTATGATAAAACGAATAATAACAATCGCGTTTGTGTTTGCCTTAGCATTACAGGCATTTTCACAAAGCCGTGCAGCCGACAGATATGCAGCACATTCTGTCCTCGCATCAGGAAAATGGGTTAAGATTCGTGTCAAAAACGAAGGAGTATACGCCATCACCAAGAGCAAACTACAGAAGATGGGGTTTAACAATCCGGAGAAAGTATGCCTATACGGATACAACCTCCCAATCCTTCCTGAGACTTATATCGAGAACATCAACGACGACCTGACAGAGATTCCTGTTTGGCGTCGCAACGATGGTTCATTGTTATTTTATACCCCAGGAACCATTAAGTGGCAACGCAAACAAGGGTCACCTACGGTTTTCACACGCATCAACAATCCATATTCGGCATACCTCTATTTCTTTGTAACAGAAAAAACGGAAGGTCAACCTGCCGAAATGGAGAAAGTAAGTGCCACTTTGGAGAATGCGCCAGAAGAGACCACCACGTTCCCTGAGCATTTCATCATCGAAAAGGACGAAATCAGCATTCTCAACTCCGGCCGTGCTTTCTTTGGAAGCGAAAACTACCAGAACGGCAACAAGAAGAGCTATACCCTATCGACCAAAGGCATAGCCGCACCTTCTGTAAGTCTGAATATACAGTTTGTGAGCACAAACGGCTCCAAATTAACCGTGTCGGCTGACAGCACAACATTCTCACAGGTTACCATCCGAAATCTGGCAGAATATGAATACGGTGTGCTTATCAACCGCTCGTTCACCTTTACTAAAAACCTGACAGAATCATCTACGATTACACTCCTCCATACCAGAGATACAGGTATCTCAGGATACTTGGATTACATCATGGGGTTCTACACACGCAAATTGGATCTCACAGGTAGCAACTACCTGGCATTCCGCTCAGCAGACTCCTCTTCATCAAAGAAATATGCCATCAGCGGTGCGAACGAAAACACACGCGTTTGGTGTGTGGCTCCAGATCAGATCTGCGAAATCGCAGGTACACTTGAAAACGGCAAGTATATCGTCAACACAGATCAGGACTCACAAAAGAAAGAATATGTGGCAGTCAATACCAATGCGACCTTCCCTGAACCTGAGATTGTAGGAAGCATCAAGAATCAGGACCTGCATGCACTCAGCAATATCGACTTGGTGATTATCGTGCCAGCAAGCAATAAGTTAACAGCACAAGCACAACGTTTGGCTGACGCTCATACTCAGTACGACAGTATCAGATGCGTCGTTGTAAGGGCAGATGAAATTTACAACGAATTCTCATCAGGAACGCCTGATGCAACAGCATATAGACGCTTCATGAAGATGCTGTACGACAAGGCAGGGAAAGTTTCAGACCGCCCCAAGAACCTCTGTCTGTTTGGCGATGGAGTGTGGGACAACAAAATGCAGACTCCAACCATGAGCAAGAACAATCCTGACGATTACCTGCTGTGCTACGAGTCGGAGAACTCATTACATCATACCGACAGCTATGTATTGGAAGAGTATTACACCTTGCTGGCTGATGCAAAGGGCATCAAACCGCTCAAGGACAAACCCGATTGCGGTGTAGGTCGTATTACGGTGACAACAGCCAATGCAGCCCGTAATATAGTCGATAAACTGATTGGCTATATCAACAACTCTCAGGCAGGCACATGGAAGAACACCATCTGCTTCATGGCTGACGACGGAAACGCAAACACCCACATGAAAGATGCTGACGGTGTAGCAAAACAGATTGAAACATTGTATCCAGACTACCGACTCAGAAAAATCTACTGGGATTCATACAACAGAGAAGAAAGCGGAGCAGGGCACTCTTATCCTGGAGCCGCAAAAGACATCATGAACCAGATGGAAGAGGGTGCACTCATCATGAACTACACAGGTCACGGCTCTGCCAGAATGCTGTCGCACGAGCAAGTGCTGAAACGTTCCGACTTTGAGGAATGGAGTTTCCCACATCTGCCTCTGTGGTTTATCGCAGCTTGCGACATCACACCTTTCGACATGAGTGTTGAGAACATTGCAACCACAGCTTTGCAAAACCCCAAAGGTGCTGCTGTTGGTATGGTGACTACAACCAGAACCGTTTATGCGGCACAAAACAGCAAAATCAACCTCGCCTTTATGCGACATGTGCTGTCTCAGAAAGAGACAGGAAGACAATACACATTGGGTGAGGCACTTGCACAATCGAAATGCGACCTGATTGGAAATGGAGCCATGTCACATCGTGATTCACTCAACAAGGTACATTATGTTTTGATTGGCGACCCCGCCATCTCATTACCTATTCCTACATACAAGGTAAAAGTCGACAAGATCAATGATACTAACATCAACGATGAAACCATACAAACCATCAGTGCCGGCTCAATCGTATCCGTACAAGGACATATCGTGGACGAAGACGGGAATGAAGCACCTGAATTCAACGGCATCATTTCTCCTACCGTCTTCGACAACCTTGAACTGGTCACCTGTAACAACAACCAAGGCGAGGATGTGACCCCATTCCAGTTCTACGCACGAACCCGAACGCTGTTTACGGGAAGCGACTCTATCAAGAATGGGCGTTTCGATTTCACATTCCCAGTTCCGCTCGACATCAACTACTCAGACGAGAAAGGCTTGATGTGCTTCTACGCCATCAATTCCGAGAAATCAATTGAAGCAAACGGAGCCTTCCACGACTTTGCCATTGGAGGAACAAACGAGAATATCTCTAACGACCTACAAGGACCTGTGTTGGTTGCATCCTTGAACGGCGAGAAGTTCTCTAACGCATCAACAACCGACTCCATCATCAGCAACGTATTGCAATCGTCATCTGTAACGATGCACGAAACTCCATATTTCATCGGAGTAATACAAGACAAGAACGGTATCAACACAACAGGTAGCGGTATCGGACATGAGATTACCGTCATCGTTGACAACGACCCCAATATGACATTTGACCTCAACCGCACCTTCAAATACGAGACAGGTACATGGACTACAGGTTCTGTCTATTGCTCTTTACCGGAATTATCGACAGGTAAGCACAAACTCTTGTTCCGTGCATGGGATGTCTTGAACAATCCTTCAACACTCGAAGTTGAATTCGACGTACGACAAGGCCTCAAGCCTAATTTACTCAGTCTACAGATTAAGGGGCCCGTTCGCAACAACGAATTAACGCTGATTATTGAAAACGACCGTCCGAACTCAGCCCTGAATATCGATGTACGAATCTTCGATATGACGGGTAGAGAGGTGTGGAACGGCAAGGAGACAGGAGCCAGCGATTCCAACTACTATACTTACACCTGCAACCTGAACGGGGCCAACGGACACCTGCAACCAGGAGTGTATATCTGTAAGGCAAGCATCTCTACCTCAAATGGTGCTCAGGCTTCAGATTCAAAAAAGTTTATGGTCGTAGCACAATAAAAAGAGACTTTTTGAGTTATTATATATAATAAAAGGTGTAGCTCTGCTATTCACCTCATGGAAAGAACAGAAAAAAACAAGTATATGATCAAAAGACTATTCATTGCATTTAGCATTTTGAATGTTGCATTTTGTGCCACAACACAAGCACAGGATTCAAAGAATCAATTCAACCCTGTATATCATGGTGTCACCTCTTTGGCAATAGCCCCAGATGCTCGTGCTGGAGGTTTGGGTGATGTCGGTGCAGCAACGGACCCAGATGTCAACTCACAATACTGGAACCCAGCAAAGTATCCATTCACCATCAGCCGTTCTGGTGTTTCTTTGAACTATACTCCTTGGTTGCGTCAGATTGTAAATGATATCGACCTTGCCAACGTAACAGGCTACTATCGTATCGGTAACTACGATGCACTCAGTGGTTCATTACGTTACTTCTCATTGGGCGAGGTACAGGTTTACGGAACGGAAGAGATACTGAAACCCTACGAGATGGCTGTAGATGTTGCATACTCACGCATGCTGAGTGAAACATTCTCTGCTGCGGTTGGTTTGCGCTACATCTATTCCAACATGGGACAGATGGACGACCTGACTCCAGGTTCTGCCTTCGCTGCCGATCTGGCAATGTATCACAACGGATACCTGAACCTTGGAAACCGTGAATGCCAGTTAGGATGGGGATTGAACATCAACAATATCGGTAGTAAAATCTCATACGACGAAGGTACGACAAGTGAGTTCATTCCTACAAACCTACGTCTGGGAGCTTCTCTATTGATTCCAATCGACGAGTACAACACCTTCAGCATCAGCGCAGATGCCAACAAATTGTTGGTTCCTACACGTCCTACGATGGATCAGTATATCAAAGAGACGGGAGCAGACGAGCAGGACTATTCTGGTTATACGAGTTGGTTGATGGATGCTGGCTATTACAACATCTCCCCTATCTCAGGAATCTTCAAGTCGTTCAGCGATGCTCCTGGAGGTTTCAAGGAAGAGATGCAGGAAATCCAATGGAGCGCCGGTGTGGAGTATGCTTACAACAACCAATTCTTCTTAAGAGCAGGATACCACTACGAGCACCCGAACAAGGGTAACCGTAAATATTATACCATAGGTGCAGGCTTTAAGATGAACGTCTTCTCTATCGATGCAGGCTACATCATCTCTGCCTCACAGAGCAACCCTCTTGACCAGACCTTACGCTTCTCGCTTGCTTTCGACATGGATGGTATTGGAGATATCTTAGGAAGAAAGAAAAGATAAATAAGCAAGGAGATGAGTGCGTTTCGAATTGGAATGGGTTATGATGTCCATCAGTTGGTAGAAGGCAGAGAACTATGGATTGGAGGCATCAAACTCGAGCACACGATGGGACTGGATGGTCACAGCGATGCTGACGTATTGATTCACGCCATCTGTGACGCATTGCTTGGTGCAGCCAACATGCGCGACATCGGCTACCACTTCCCTCCTGTCAAAGGAAATGAATTTGAGAACATCGACTCCAAGATTCTCTTACGAAAGACGGTAGCTATCATCGCAGAAAAAGGTTACCACGTAGGAAACATCGATGCAACCATCTGCGCGGAGCGGCCCAAGATGAATCCTCACATCCCAGAGATGCAAGTTGTTTTGGCTGAATGCATGGGAGTAGATGTTGATTGTGTAAGCATCAAAGCTACGACGACAGAGAAACTGGGATTTACAGGAAGAGAAGAAGGCATTAGTGCTTATGCCGTCGCATTAATCCATAAAGAAAGTGCAAACACTACAGCATAGAGGAATATCCCTGCTGCAGTCTTTCCTAAAACCATATTGAGAGCTTTCCCTGTGAGAGCTCTCATTTTTTGATAGTTGTTGATATGAATTCCGATATAAGCAACGACAAGTAATATTCCAAACCAACTGCGCCCATCAAGCAATACCTGCATCAGTTCTACAACAATCATCAGCAAAGCTGCCATAAGTCCCAACCATAAATACATCTGCAATGCAGCTTGTTTTCCAAGTCGCACCACAATAGTTCGTTTGCCACTCAGGCGGTCTTGCTCAATATCACGGTAATTATTCACCATCAACAGATTATCCGTAGCAAGTCCCATTCCTATACTCGCAATCGTAAGCAACAGAGTCCAACCACCTGTCATCACATAATAAGTGAACCCTACGGGGACTATGCCGAAAAACAAAAGTACCAATACGTCGCCAAGTCCGAGGTAGGAGAACTTGAGGGTATAAATAAAGCAACCTACTACACACGCAACGCCAACAATCAGCAGTTCCCATCGCATCGTGATGTCCAAGAGAATCAACCCGATTACACAAGCTAATAAGGTGGTCAAACCAATTCCCCACTGCATCGCCCGGGGAGTAATCCATCCTTGCGCACAGGCTCGCTCAGGTCCTAATCGGTCTTCACGGTCTGTTCCTTTTTTGAAATCGTAATAATCATTCACGAGATTGGCATCTATCTGCATAACAAGCGCAAACAAAAGGCAGAGCAATCCGCTCCACCATGCTTGAGTACTCAGTTGAGAACAATCGGTATAGGCCAGCATTCCTCCTACCAACACTGGGGCGATTGCTCCAGTCAAGGTCTTAGGTCTTGCAGCTAACACCCATGCTTTTGGTCCATTAGTCTTCATCGCTCGACTCATCCCAGTACTGAATTGTCACGTTGTTGTTTTCCTGTTTGAACAACGCACCATATCCAAACTGCTTATTATCTTTATATTTTCCGTAATAGAAGTTCCCGTTTGAATAGAAATACAACCCATATCCCTCACGTTTGTTGTCGCATGTTTCTCCTACATACTTGTCGCCATTAGGATAGGTCATCACCATAAACTTATTCTTCTCTCGCATATCCGTCGAAGGATTGTATTTCTGGTTGTTCTTCATGATATAAACAGGATAGCCGGTACGCAGGTCATAAGCGACATAATGCTCGTTTGTCCCCACTTTGGCAATCTCTGCTCCTTTCTTGATTCCAAATGCCAAATCCCCATTTCTGTAAAGGCCATATACTTCCCCGTCCATATCCGTATAGAAAGAGCCGTATCCGTAGATATTCCCTTCTGGCGACAGCTGTCCAAAATACTGTCCATACAATGATTTCACTACACCCGACACATAATTAGTCACTTGATCCACAAACGCTGCCTCAAATTCTACGGGAATATCGGGATATTTCTCCAGCCTCACAAACTGTGCATGTACATCCAACGGTAATAGTACAGAACACACAGCTATTATCAAAACAAATTTCTTCATACGATTCAATTTCACGATGCAAAATTACAGATAAATAATGACTTATTCCAAGGAATTTGCCTAAAAAGTGGAAATCAAATGATAAAATAACTTAAATAATCCCGTTCTGTCTAAACTAATTCGTAACTTTGCACTCAATTATTTGTAGCTCTATTTGCTGCTGCTATTTTAGTTAAGGTAAAAGATTGTATCAACTTAAATGAATCAACAATGAAGAAATCAGTTATCCTGATTGCCATGAATTTGCTGATGTGTCTCAACATGTCAGCACAAAACACATTCAACGTAAGCGGAAATATCATTGAGAAGGAGACTGGCGAGGCCGTTATCTCTGCCACCATTCAGTTGCTGGCTCTTCCTGATAGTTCGTTTATCGAAGGAACGGTTACCGGAACACAAGGTGACTTCCTTTTCAAGAGTGTCAAGAAAGGGAAGTATGCTGTAAAGATTTCCTATATCGGCTTCACCACTCGATATGTCGATGTTGACCTCAACACACAAAAAAGCCGTAATGCCAATATCGGCTACATCACGATGTCACCCGATGCCATTCTCCTAAAGGCGACAGAGGTGACCGCTCATGCATCCAAAGTATCTGTATCGGGCGACTCACTCATCTACAACGCTGCTGCGTATCGCGTTCCTGAAGGCTCGACCCTTGAAGCCCTCGTAAAGCAGTTGCCTGGAGCGAAGGTTGACAGCGAAGGCAACATCACCATCAACGGAAAGACGGTCAGCAAGATATTGGTTGACGGCAAAGAGTTCTTCCTCAACGACAAGTCTGTTGCTATGAAGAATATTCCTACTGAGATGATTGAAAAGCTCAAGACCTACGACCGTAAGAGCGACCTGTCGCGTGTGACAGGTATTGATGACGGTGAAGACGAGACGGTTCTTGATTTGACGGTCAAGAAAGGAATGAAGAACGGATGGTTTGGAAATGTCAATCTCGGCATAGGTACCAAGGACCGCTATTCAGAGCGATTCAATGTAAACCGCTTTAACGATGACTTCCAGGCTACCCTGCTTGGAGGAGCCAACAACGTTGCCGACCAAGGTTTCGGAGGAGGTGGTGGCCGTTGGGGCGGCTGGGGAGGAGGACTCCGAACCAGCAAAGAGATCGGTGCTAACTTTGCGACAGATAAACCCAAGTTGGAGAGCGGTGGTAGCATACGTTACCGTTATGATGGAAACGACAATGAGAACACCTCATCTACAGAGAGTTTCAATGCGACCAAGGGTAAATTCGGTGAGAGTTTCAACAAGAACCTGTCGAGCAACAATCGTGTGAACAGTAACTTCCGCTTGGAATGGAAACCTGACACAATGACGAACATCATCTTCCGTCCTAATTTCACGTATTCACGCAACAGAGGCATGTCGAACAGCCTTTCTGGCTCATACGATGATGATCCAAACCTTTACACCAATTACGCCTTAGGATATAACGACCAGATTGCAATGGTATCGAATGGTGGAACACTCGACCCTGCAAACACGGTACTCAACAACCTGATGAATATCGTCACAAACACCAATACCAATTATGGTCAGTCATACAGCACCAATACCAACTTCAACGGTAACCTGCAGTTCAACCGCAAGTTCAACAATCAGGGACGTAATCTCACCCTGCGGATCAACGGCGGCTTCAACGAAGGAAGGAACAAACAGATATCGGCAGCAAACATCACATATAATACATTGGGAACAACCCAGCAGAACAACCGTTACTACTACACGCCATCGAATAGCCACAACATAAGCGCACAGATTACCTACAGCGAACCTATAGCCGACCGCACCTATCTGCAGTTCAGCTATCAATACCAGTATAGCTACAGCAAGAACGACCGCAGGGCACAGGTGTACGACTCACAGGCTTATCAGAATCTGGCACAAAGCCTGACCAACAATCGCTATAATATTAATGCGGTGTTGAAGTTCATGGAAGATACGGGCTATCTGTTACGTGACACAACGGCACTCAGCCAGTTCTCCGAATATCGCAACTACAACCAAACCATCAACCTCAGCTTCCGCAAGGTACGTGAGTCGTACAACTTCAGCGTAGGCATCGACCTGCTCCCTCAACGTAGTACGCTCAACTATAAGTACATGGGCCATGAATACCCTGAGGTAACCCGTAATGTGTTCAATTTTGCACCACGTGTTAACCTGCGATGGAATTTTGATAAGCAAACCAACCTCAACATTCGTTATAACGGTCGAACCAGCCAACCAAGCATGACGAACCTGCTTGACATCAAGGACGACTCCAATCCATTGTATATCACCAAGGGTAACCCTTCGTTGAAACCTTCGTTCTCGCACAACATCAACGCAAACTTCAACACATACAATGCAGACGCACAACGGGGAATCTACTCGTGGCTTTGGTTCAACACCACTCGCAACAGTATTGACAACAAAACCACCTATGATGCGAATGGTGTACGTACTACGATGCCAATGAACATCAATGGTAACTGGAACGGAGGAGGTGGATTTGGTTATAATACAGGTCTGGGTAAGGAGAAAGCATTCAACCTCGATGTTGATCTGGGTGGTAGCTACTCCCACAATGTAGGATTCTACAATAACGCACAAAGCGACAACGATAACACGGACATCAAGTCCATCACCAAAACAATCACTCTGAATCCAGAACTCGAATTATCCTATCGTACAGAGAACATCAACATTGCCCTCAACGGACGTCTCGACTACAGGAACTCGAAGAACAACATGAACTCGATGACCAATCAGAACACTTATGATTTCTCATACGGAGCAGAGTTCGAGTGGACCACACCTTGGGGTTCAGCCATCAATACCGATATAGGTATGAACAGTCGTCGCGGATATGCTCAGCGCGAAATGAATACCAACGAGTTGTTGTGGAATGCACAACTCTCCCATTCGTTCCTGCAAGGTAAGGCCCTCACGGTGATGCTTGAGGTGAACGACATCCTGGGTCAGCAAACCAATATCAGCCGTAACATCACAGCCTTGATGCGCAGCGACTCACGCTATAACGCCATCTACCAATATGGTATGTTGCGTGTAGTCTATAAGTTCAGCATCTTTGGAGGAAAGAACGCAATGGGCACAGACAACGAACGCTCAGCCAACTACGGAGGTCGTGGTGGATGGGGCGGCGGATGGCGCTAAACAAGCCTCAACACTATTTTTGGAAACGTTCAATAAGAGTGGTAATTGCATAGACGATTATCACTCCTATTGTATAAGCCAGAATATCCAGCCACTGGAATCCTTGCCCCAACAACAAATGCCCAATCACCGTCGAGCGGATGCTGACGAGCCATCCCCACCGAATCAGTTGAGAGAACTCTACGGCATAGGCGGTCAACAAGCTCCACCAGGCAATATTTTTCAATAGTTCCTTGCACCATATCATGCGATAAAGACAATAGACAGCTATCACCCAAAGGGCATCACCTGTCTCATTCGGCAAGAAAGACACACGACGTGATAGCAATCCTATGACTATCACAACTACCAAGGCCAGAAAATAGCCCCAACGTCTTTTATGTATGGCACTCATCAGCAGCTATTTATTGAAAGAAACTGAAATTGACAGAGCCGTAATTACGATGCTCCACAAAATGTGGATGCGATGAGAAGTCGTAAGTGCGACCATGTTCGAGAACGAAAAGTCCGTCTGGATTCAACAACGGATGATCTGCCTGGAAAATCAAATCAGGTATGTCCTGCAGGTTCTCTAAGGCATAGGGAGGATCAGCAAAAATAAGGTCATAGGTAGCTGCATGTCCCTTCAGGAACTTAAACACATCAGCCATCACGGGATGCCAGTTAGGGTCTTTCAACTCTGTACACACCTTTTTAATATATTGATAGTGCTTAAAGTCTTTCTCGATGGATACCACTGGTGCGCATCCACGCGAC
Source organism: Bacteroidaceae bacterium (assembly GCA_017616445.1). Taxonomy (GTDB): domain Bacteria; phylum Bacteroidota; class Bacteroidia; order Bacteroidales; family Bacteroidaceae; genus Colivivens. The sequence continues at coordinate 28,917 of JAFZYE010000079.1, read as the reverse complement.
AGGAGCTCGAGCGATATACTACCTGTTCCGCAGAATAAATCAAGGGCGGAAGGCTGATCAGCAAAGTCCACATATACATTATGGAGGATATTAAACAGACCCTCCTTCGCAAAATCAGTAGTGGGACGTGCCTTAAATGTATGAGGCACATCCCACCGCTTTCCTTTGTATTTACCTGCTACTACGCGCATCTATAGCTTTTATAGCTCAATTATCTTTAAACTATAAACTATAAACTATAACCTATAATCTATAGCCAATAACCTATAAACTTTAAACTATAATCTATAGCCAAGAACCTATAAACTATAAACTTTAAACTATAAACTTTATTACTCCCAGTTACCCGACATCTTGTTCTGTGGGTCTTTCAGGTCACCGATACGCAATCCGTACCATTCGCCTTCATAGTCATCAGCGTTGTCCAAGAACAAGTCTGCACGGTTCTTTCCACGCTTCTTGAGGTCTTGCTTCAACAGACGGATTTTCTTTTCGCTCAGACCATCGAGATAGTCGTCGAGGGATGCACGAACCTCACAAACCTTATCGAACTCATTCGACTTGAGGTTGAATGCTTCATGCTTGCGAAGCTGGAACACAGCTCCTTGCTTTCCTATAGGCACCAGTTTCAGAGAGTCAGGACAAGTGATTCCCAATTTCTCTGCTGCAGACTGCCATACAGTATCGCTACGGAACTTACCTGCATCGATAGCAGCACGTTTTGATTCGAAACTCTCTGCCAACTCATCAGTCCATACATCTTCGTCAACCTTCACAACTGCTTTACCGTTCTTTACGAAATCAATCAAAGAGTCGATAGTTCCACAGAATTCGCCATAGTGACCTTTTCTGAATTCTTCTTCTGCGTCGCGAATCTGCAAGAGACGAGCGATGACTAATTTTTCTCTTTCAGACTTATCGTTGTCAAAAGCGATGTCTGTATAAATGCTCATGTAACATGCGCCAACGAGACCAAAAGCTGCCAAAATCAGCAAGCAAATAATAATTTTTTTCATCATAATTTTTGTTATCAATTAATTTTTTGTATATTCGTGGCACAAAAATAATGAATTAAAATGAATTAAGGACAATAAAGCATCAATTTTTTGCAAATAACAATGATATTTGACTACTTTAGGGAGCTAATTTTAAATAATTTCGGTCATAATCCGACAACTCAACAGCAAGAAGTCGTTGAAGCGTTGACTGATTTTATCCTTTCAGTTGACAAGGGTACAAGTGGCCAAATCAACGACCAAGTTTTCATCCTGCGAGGTTATGCAGGAACGGGCAAGACGTCGTTGGTTTCTGCGTTAGTCAGGACGATGGAGCAGCTCGAACGCCGATGTGTACTGATGGCACCGACAGGTCGGGCAGCTAAGGTGCTCTCTCTCTATTCCAATCACGAGGCATTCACCATCCACAAGCGCATCTACCGACAGAAATCCATCGAGGACGACACCGTTTTCTCTATGGGCTACAACACCATGAAGAACACCCTGTTCATTGTCGACGAGGCCTCTATGATTTCCAACGATGCCACCAATACGGTGTATGGAACAGGACGCCTCCTCGACGATCTCATCCAATTTGTCTATTCAGGCGAAGGATGCCGACTCATCCTGCTGGGCGACACAGCTCAGCTGCCCCCTGTTGGCAACACGAAGAGTCCTGCCCTACAACCAGAAGTACTGAAGGGTTATGGACTGGATGTCACCTGCATGACACTCTCACAAGTAGTGCGTCAGCACAACCTCTCAGGCATCCTAAAAAATGCCACACAGCTACGCGGCATCATCAGTCAGAGTGGTCAAGGTGCGGGATTCAAGGTGCAATGGGGAAAAGATGTCCAAAACGTTCCTGGCAACGAACTCATCGAAACGCTCTCCAACTGCTACCACAACTACGGAACAGACGACACCATCGTCGTATGCCGCTCCAACAAGCGTGCACATATCTACAACATGGGCATCCGCAACCAGATACTCGACCGTGAGGAAGAACTCGCCTCAGGCGATATCATCATGATTGTCAAAAACAACTATTTTTGGACAAAAAACACCATGTCCGATATCCTCCCCCATTCGGGGGAGTTAGAGGGGGCTTCCCTTTCTTTCATTGCCAACGGCGATATCGCTCAGGTGCTGCGCGTGCGTAATGAACGCGAGTTATATGGTTTCCGATTTGCGGACTGCGAACTGCGCTTCCCTGACTACGACAACATGGAACTCACAGCTACCGTGCTGCTCGATACCCTTCATACCGAGGCTCCTGCGCTGCCACATGAGATGAACGAGGAGCTGTGGAACCGAGTGCTCGAGGACTATGCCGACATCCCATGTAAGAAGGATCGGATGAAGAAGATGAAGGAAGACCCCTACTACAATGCCCTGCAAATCAAGTATGCCTACGCCATCACCTGCCACAAGGCACAGGGTGGACAGTGGTCGCAAGTATTTATCGACCAAGGGTACATCACAGAAGAGATGATGGGGCTCGACTACTACCGCTGGCTCTACACCGCCTTCACCCGTGCTACCGACAATGTATACCTCGTCAATTGGCCAAAAGAATGAACCTTAGAACTTTAAACCTTAAACTTTGAACCTTAAACTTTGAACTCACCCCGTCCTCCCCTTGGGGAGGTCGGGAGGGGCTAAAACGCATGTCTGAACTTCCAGCCATTATCGTCGACAGCCGCATCCTGTGCGAAGTCAAGAGCAAGGAATTTGATGTCAGCACGCAAATCATCGAGCATGCGACGTTTACCCTTCGTTACAGCCTCAACGAGTTGGCGATTGAGTCTTAACAGACGACGCACGAGGTACTCCTGCCCTTCAGGAGCCTTTCGTCTGGCACAACCATTGGTGCGTGCATACATAGGATTCGCACCTCTGACAAAGACTTCATACGACGTGCCATCAAGGACAGCAACCTGTGATTCATCTTCCCTGGCGGCTCGGATGGCATTGCTCCATAGGTCGAACAGGTCGAATGCCAAGTCGTCAGGTATTCGCATCTGATGGTATGTGACAGGTACATTCCAAGCCCTAAGGGGTTTGTCGCGGAACTCCCAATGATTCGTGCCATCATCTGATTTTTCAAGTATCATCGATTCCTTCCATGCCTGATCCCAGATACTCTTGATTGATTCGTGATATACCAATGCATGCTTCACGGGATCATACCCCAAGATGCCCTCATTTCGGAACGAGCGGGAGATAAACACCCCACAACTTAACTTGTTCAGCTGAAGCAGTTTTGTCCTTTTTGCCTTGTAGTGTTGACGAGGTTCGTTGCTCATGGTAGCAAAATCCTCAAAAACTGCTGGTTCGAGTGCATTCTGAGCCATCGCAAAAAGCGATAGGAAGAACAATATTGGAATAATAATAATTCGTTGCATATTCATATAGAGTCTAAATTAGGAGTTCAGGAGTTACAGGAGTTCAGGAGTTACAGACGATAGTTTGCTGGTGTTAACAGCCTATGGTTCCGTCGGAGCGAAGAGCGTAGCTCAAGCGGTAACTTCGGAGCGCAGCGGTAACTTCTCTAACTTCTTTAACTCCTATTATTTCACTTCCGTATAATAAAACCTCACGTCCGAACCTGTTGTATTTGAGTCCATCAATCCTTCGAAGTCACCAGAGGCGTTGACTCCGTTGATGCGCGTGACGCGGAATTTGTGACCGCATGCATCGCAGAGCAGACCCACTCTCAAGAGCGTCGTACCAGGTTTGTCGTACCAGTCAACCCCTTGCACGTTCTCTGCCTTCGTGGCAAGGTCGTAATAATAGTTGGTGGAGCCGCTATAGGTATTATCATTCTCAAGGTCTTCACGTACCAGATTGCCATAAGTGTCGTAAGCAGAGTTCGTTACTTCCACCGTCCACTTGTCGTCACGTGAACTTTTGCGCTTGCACTGCTCACGCACCACCTGTCCGTTTTGTTCGGTATATTCAATGAAGCACTCGATAGTACCGTCTTCGACCAGACCAGTCGTTTGGATCATCGTATAATGGCTCACACGGCCGTTCTTGTCGTATTCCATCTTGGTTGTGATATTCGGGAAGAACTCATCTTCCTGAGTTTTATAGCCATACACCACCTCTTCTACCAGTTGGTTACGCGCATTGTACACAGAGGTTCTTTTCGTCTTGCTGACAGTTCCACTATTCACCATCTTATACTCGCCCATATGTTCCACGAGGTTTCCACGTTGGTCGTATGTGTAGTTTTCTGTAGCGAGACGATACAACGTTCCGTTTTTGTCGTACATCTTCGATTCCCTTTTCATCATACGGCCTTCGTCGGTATAGGTATCCTCACGCACCATTGTCAGCACATCCTTGCCGTCCGTCATTTCGTATTGGTCTTCTCTTACACAGAAACCACGTTCATCATAGTGGTAGATGCTCTTGTCTGGTCTTGAATCATACGATGACTGCCTTATCATTTCTGCTATCCGCCCTTGCTCATCGTATGCGAGACGAAAAGTGGTTGATACTGACGATGATGTGCTCACGATGCTGTCAAGGCGATAGGCGTACTGACCTGGAGCAAGGTCTCTGCGCGTTGTGGTGTTATGAAGCATACGTTTCACCTTAGCCTTGGGGAACCGCTGCTTGAGCTGTGCCTGTTCCGCTTCTGACATGTAGCCCTCGATGGTGAAGTCGTCAATCTGGATGTCGTCCATCCACTCCGGCACGACGACCTTGTCCTCGAATGTCAAGTGGAGCTGTTTGTAATACTTCTCACGCTTCAGCACCTCAGGAACCGTCTTTATCTTTGTGTCCCCACCGAGCGAAGTGAGTCGTGCCACCAGTTCGCCTTCCTCGTCCACCTTGCGGGCCACCCATCCAATCTTGGGTTCTAGAGCACCTGTGGCCTTATCGACCGTCACGCCGACGAATCCGGCATAGAGCATGATGTCTGTCTCTTCAATCACTTTCAACGTGATAGGGTCAATCAGTTGGTACTTGAACTGCACACTCGACAGCTCTGCTCCCTGCATCCGTCCGTAAGGGATGGAAGTTTGCATCTGTCCTTTCTTCATATCAGGGAAGAGTTTCACCATCCAGCCATCAAGGTCGGTAGGCTTCTCATGACTGCAAGCACCTCCACGCAAGCGGTCGGGACGGTCCTGCATCACGATGTCCTTCCAGAACTTCTTGTCGGGATGTCCTTCAGCGGTCTTCACGAACTCCGCCATGATAGGTTTCAGTTCCTTGGTCCACCAACCCATATTATACTTCTCCAGTCCCTGTACCTTCTCAGCCACCTTGCGCCAGTCGGCTGGTGTACCTTTCAGGGTGATGTTAGGGATACCACACGCCATACGTCTTGCGATGTAGTGGAAATAGCTCTTGAGCGACTCCATCAGCGTGATTTGCGAAGCGATACGCTCCGTCGGACCTGTGGTGGAGAAGTCGGAGGTCATCAGCTGAGCAATATCGCCCTTGGTGTTTTCAGCAATCACAGCAGAGAATTTCTCGAAGAGGTCGCCCCAATCGGCATTCTTATCACCCAGGATATCCTCTTCCGTCATGATTTTCAGGTCTTTCACCCCTTCGTGATTGACCAACAGCGAGCGCATCTCCTCCGCGTGGTTGTTGACATACTCGCTGAAATTGAAACCAATCAGCTGCCACACCATATCGGGCGACAACACAAACGGACGATGGTCGGCATAGGCCTCTACCAATGCATCGAAGAACACATCCTCGCGCATCATGGCCATCTTCTCGCCAGCGAAACTATAAGCCAGAATCTCAGACTTGTAACGATACGGTACGGAACTTCTCACCAAATCCTTTGCCTGCCACTCTGCTGAGTCATAAAAGAATAAATCTTCCTCTGGTTCAGGCAGGTTTTCGTCCACTTCAAACCGTATCAAGCCAGTCTCCTGGTTTAATACCTTACATTCTTTCTGTGCCATCGCAACAAGCGAGATGCACAACAAAACCTGAATAAATACTACCTTCTTCATATTATAATTGATGGATTAATTCATATAGAGTTTAAATTTAGGAGTTCAGGAGTTACAGACGATACTTTGCTGGTGTTAACATCCTATGGTTTCGTCGGAGCGAAGAGCGTAGCTCAAGCGGTAACTTCGGAGCGCAGCGGTAACTTCTCTAACTTCTTTAACTCCTATTATTTCACTTCCGTATAATAATACCTCACGTCCTGACCTACTGTACTTGAGCCTCTCATTCCTTCGAAGTCACCAAGGGGATTGACTCCGTTGATGCGCATGAGGCGGCATTTGCACTTACATGCCTGGACGAGCATCTTCTTTTGCAAGAACGTCATTCCTGGTTTGCCGTACCAGTCAAGTCCCTGCACGTTCTCCGTTTTGGTAGCGAGGTCGTAGTAGTAATTAGCGGAGCCATAGTACTGATCGTTTTCCTCGTAGTCTTCACGCACCAGGTTGCCGTAGGTATCGTATGCGCGGTTTTCAACAACCACACTCCAATCACCTTCAAGACCATTGCCCTTGCGTGTCTCGCGCACCACCTGTCCGTTTTGTTCGGTATATTCAATGAAGCACTCGATAGTACCATCTTCGACCAGACCAGTCGTTTGGATCATCGTATAATGGCTCACACGGTCGTTTTGGTCGTATTCCCTCGTGGTCGTGATATTGGGGAAGAACTTATCTTCCTGGACTTTATGTCCGTATAATATTTCTTCAATCTGCTGGTTACGTGCATTGTAGGCGTAGGTTCTTTTCGTCTTGGTGAGGGTATTACTCATCGTAATAAGAGTTTGGGTCATGTGTTCTACACAGTTTCCACGCTGGTCGTAGGTATAGCTGTCTGTGACAATTTGCCTCACCTTTCCGGCGTTGCCGTACAACTTTTTTTCTGTCTTCATCATACGGCCTTCGTCGGTAAAGACAGCCAGCGTTTCCCCCAACAGAACGTCTTTGCCATCTACCACTTCGTATTGGGCCTCACCCACACAGAAACCACGTTTATCATAGCAGTAAATATACTTGGCAGGGGTTGGATCACCCTCTGACCGCATGATCAATGCTGCTATCCGACCCTGTTTATCGTAGGAATAATGGAAGGATGTCGTTCCGTATGATGCCACATTCACGATGCTGTCAAGACGGTAGGCATACTGACCTGGAGCAAGATTACGACGGGTGGTAAACTTGGCGGGCTCTTGACCTGGAGCCAACACCCTTTGTACTTTCTGTGCCATCGCAACAAGCGAGATGCACAACAAAATCTGAATAAATACTACCTTTTTCATTTTCAAATCCGTTAAATGGTTCGACTAATGTCTAGAGTCTAACGTCTAAAGTCTAGAGTCTAACTCGTTTCCGCTGCAAAGTAACAACATTTTTTGTTCCCCACCAAGAAAATTAGTTTACAAAAAATTTACATTTTTCCGAATTTCGTCCCTAAAATCCCTACTTTCGTCACTTTTTGCCCATTTCATCGTAAGTTGACAATTAAGTAAAAGGCTGGCGAATGAATCGTCCAGCCTTTACTTAACTGTCTATTATAAACTATTATAAAGTTGTCACTCTATCACGTATGCTTTCAGCACCTTCATTTCCTTCTGGGGGCGGTTGTTCTCGTTGACTTTGGTTCGTTCGATGGTCAGCACGGTTTTCATGCCTTCGACCACTTCTCCAAATACGGTGTATTCGCCATCGAGCCAGGGTGCTCCACCATAGGCACGATAGTCGCGGGTCTGCTGCTCAGTGAAGGGTGCAGGTGGATTGACAGATGTCTCATAGACGGCCTCGTCGTGCAGGTCTTCGAGCAGATTGCTCAGCCCTTTGTTGTCGCGTGCCTTACGCAGTGCTTCCAGCTTGTCGGCATTCTCCTCCACGCGCTTCGCATAGAGCAGTTCGGCTGCTTGCTGGGTACGTGCGGCAGTGAGTTCACGCAGTTGGTCGTCGTTGAAACTACGGCCTGTCACGATATAGAACTGATAGTGGTCGGACTTCTTGTCGGGATTGACATCATCGCCCTCGCGTGCAGCTGCCACCATACCACGTTTGTGGTAGTGCTTTGGATAGACAATCTCCGCAGGAATCCACTCTGACGGATCAGCAGCGATGGTGTCACCGTCAGCATCGAACTGAAGGGGTTGCTCGCCCGTCTGAATCATGAAGTTGCGGATGATGCGATGCCACGTCACCCCGTCGTACTTGCCATCGCGGACATTACGGATGAAGTTGTCTCGATGGAGCGGAGTGTCGTTATAAAGCTTGATGCGGATGTTGCCTGCGGTGGTCTCCAGCATCACCTCTGTCTCCTTCTCACCTGTCTGCCCGTTGCACGAGAGAAAGGTGAAAAGGATTACAGATAGTCCTATGAAGAGTTTAGCGTTCATTCTGTACATATCCTCCGACTACTGGAGCCTCATCAATGAAATCGGCGTTCAGCATCTTGTAAGCGCAACCCTCAACGAAACATGCGAACGGAATGGCAAAAAGAACACCGATGCAGCAGCACATGAAACCAATAAGAACGATAGCCGCCTCTGTGACAATCATACCGAGGACACTCCAGAAGTTGCCACTCGTCATGTTCCAGCTGGCCTTCAGGGCATCGCCGATTCCTGCCTCAGGATGATCAAGGATGTACCAATCGGCAAATGCCAAACGGGTACCGATGAAGATACCTGGAAGGATGCAGAGGAAGAGACCAATGACGGTGACGAGTCCGACGATGAAAATCACAGCAAAATACTTCAGGTAGGTCATAGCTGACATCTTCCATCCATCGAACGACACCTTCTCCATCGTGCCACGAACAAGTTTCAGGACTGTAGCCGTGAAACCAGCATAGAATATCACCTGAATGATGTCGATGATGATGGACACCACGAAACCCAATGTAGTTGAAGTACTTGCGGCCATCCATGTCTGGAAATCCTGTGCAGACTGAGGATCGGACAAAGCCTTCATGTAATTATCCCAGAAATCGGCAGGCATCGTCAACGTATTCAACAGAGAGTTAACGATATAAAGTATTAACACAAACACTGCGAGCATCAAACCATGTTGCTTCGCAAATTCCCAACCTTGGGAAACTGATTCTGATACAGATAATTCTTTCATAATCTCATTTACTATTTTACAATTTTCAATTGACTATTTATTTCCAATTTAACTATTTACCATTTAGTTATTTATCGATTAAACTATTAACCTATTAAACTGACTATAAACTATAAACTATCAACTATCAACTTTACCCTTCCTTCCCCTCGGGGGAGTTAGAGAGGGGTCTCAACTTTAGATATATCGCTACTCCTGCCAAAGCGGCAATGAAGACACCTAATATTATATAAGTGGCAAGGGGTGAGTGGGGCTCGACCACCTCGTCGTGCACGCCTCGGAGCTGATTGACTGCCTCTACCTTCTGCATGAGGTAGTCGACCGTACGATGGTCGGGACTCACTCCGAAAGTCTCCGTGTGGTCGTAAGGCAGCAACGACTTCACCTCCTCAAGCGAATAGCCGTTGTAATTGCTCGAAGGAGGGAGAATCAACAGGTAGATCTCCACATTCTTGGTTTTGCATACAGTCACCAGATGGTCCCGAACGGCTGCGTAGCCGGCAGGATTCAGTCGGGCATCACCTTCGACAGGGTCTTCGTTGAAGAAGTCGGACAGGACAAACGCCCTCACATATCGGCTGGGGCTATGTGCTATCAGCGAATCCAACGCCACGAGCATACAACCCAAGTCGCTATATTGATAGAAGTCGGCATCGACGATGTCGTCTTTCGTCGCTACGGTCTTGGCAAAGTTATACACATGAAGCTCATCGTGTTTCGTTGCTGCCACATAGAACGTATCGATGGCAGACTGCATTCCTTCCAAATAAATGTTACGCGCACCCGACACATCGACCAACCACAAATAATCCACCTTCTCAACCTGCGCTGTGACATGCTGACAGAACCCTGCAACGCACAGCAACGAGAGACTAATCAGTATCCTCAATTCTCTTAACATTACAATCGTTTTCTTTTGACAAGGCAAAGGTACGAAAAAATTTACAATAACTAATTTATAATTTATAATAATTATGATTTTGGCAGACAATCTGGCAGATTTGGCAGGAAAAAACAAACCACAGCCATCAATCAGCACCATTTTTATTTTTGGCATCCGATTTGCAGAAAAGACAGAGGTGAGGAGTGAGAAGTAAGAGGTGAGAGAATAGTATGCCGATGAAATACACAAATTGCCAAATAACAAAATTGGAAATCAAATTGTAAATTATAAATTTTAAAAATAAGATTATGGGAAAGATTATTGGAATTGACTTAGGAACCACAAACTCATGTGTTTCTGTATTCGAAGGCAACGAACCAGTTGTCATCGCAAATAGTGAAGGAAAGCGTACAACTCCTTCAATCGTAGGATTCGTAGATGGTGGCGAACGTAAGGTGGGTGACCCTGCTAAGCGTCAGGCTATCACAAACCCAAAGCGTACGGTGTTCTCCATCAAGCGTTTCATGGGTGAGACATACGACCAGGTACAGCAGGAAATCGCACGCGTACCTTATTCTGTAAAGAAAGGCGACAACAACACCCCACGTGTTGACATCGACGGTCGTCTCTATACTCCACAGGAGATTTCTGCCATGATTCTTCAGAAGATGAAGAAGACCGCAGAGGACTATCTGGGACAGGAAGTGACAGAGGCAGTCATCACCGTTCCTGCTTACTTCTCTGACTCACAGCGTCAGGCAACCAAGGAGGCAGGTCAGATTGCAGGCCTCGACGTAAAGCGTATCGTGAACGAGCCAACCGCAGCTGCTCTGGCATACGGTATCGACAAGGCTCAGAAAGATATGAAGATTGCAGTGTTCGACCTCGGTGGTGGTACATTCGATATCTCTATCCTCGAATTCGGAGGCGGTGTGTTCGAAGTGCTCTCAACCAACGGTAACACTCACCTGGGAGGTGACGACTTCGACCAGGTCATCATCGAGTGGATGGCATCAGAGTTCAAGGCCGAAGAAGGTGTAGACCTTACGCTCGACCCAATGGCTATGCAGCGTCTGAAAGAGGCAGCAGAGAAGGCTAAGATTGAGCTCTCAAGCTCTTCACAGACAGAGATCAACCTGCCATACATCACCGTCGCAAGCGGTATGCCAAAGCACTTGGTAAAGACCCTTACACGTGCTAAGTTCGAATCACTGGCTCACAACCTGATTCAGGCATGTCTTGAACCATGTAAGAAAGCCATCAGCGATGCTGGTATCAGCACATCAGATATCGACGAGGTAATCCTCGTAGGTGGTTCAACACGTATCCCTGCAGTGCAGAAGATCGTGGAAGACTACTTCGGCAAAGTGCCTTCAAAGGGTGTTAACCCAGACGAGGTCGTAGCAGTAGGTGCAGCTATCCAGGGTGCTATCTTGAATAAGGAAGAAGGTGTGGGCGACATCGTGCTCCTCGACGTAACTCCATTGTCAATGGGTATCGAGACCCTCGGTGGTGTGATGACCAAACTCATCGATGCCAACACAACCATCCCTTGCAAGAAGAGTGAGACCTTCTCTACAGCTGCCGACAACCAGACAGAGGTAACCATCCGCGTACTTCAGGGTGAGCGTCCAATGGCCAACCAGAACAAGCAGATTGGTATCTTCAACCTCACAGGTATCGCACCAGCACGTCGTGGTATTCCACAGATTGAGGTATCATTCGATATCGATGCCAACGGTATCCTCAACGTAAGTGCAAAGGACAAGGCAACAGGTAAGGAGCAGTCAATCCGTATCGAGGCTTCATCAGGTCTGTCAGAGGACGAAATCAACCGTATGAAGGCAGAAGCTGAAGCAAACGCAGAGGCTGATAAGAAGGAGCGCGAGCGTGTCGACAAGCTCAACCAGGCTGACTCTATGATCTTCTCTACTGAGAACTTCCTCAAGGAGAATGGCGACAAACTGCCAGCAGACCAGCGTCCAGCCATCGATGCAGCCCTCAACAAGCTGAAGGATGCCCACAAGGCAGGTGATGTGAACGCTATCGATGCCGCTATCAACGAACTGAACAACGTAATGCAGGCAGCAAGCCAGCAGATGTACTCTCAGGCAGGTGGCCAGCAGGCTGGTCCTGGTGCAGGCTTCAACGGAGGCGCACAGGGTGGTCAGCAGACTTCACAAGGCCCATCAACAGAAGATGTTCAGGATGCTGACTTCGAAGAAGTCAAATGAGACTCTAGACTTTAGGCTTTAGACAATGCATAATTCATAATGCATAATGCATAATAAAGTTGAGAGTTGAGAAAGTTAGACTCTAACGATCATAACCACGAGGGGTGTGCATAAGCACATCCCTTTTTTTTTGCTATAATTATTATTTTTTTCTCCTTTTCCAAGAAAAAGTTTGGTTAGTTGGCAAATAAGATGTACCTTTGTATAACAAATTTCAAATCCATGATGACTCAACAGACACAACCCATCCACAACCGCTTCATCAGCATGTTGCTGATTCTCTTCGTTTGCAGTACCCTGATTATCAATGCGCAAAACAAAGAGAGGCGACCAGACAACTCGACATACTTCTCGACCAACGAGCTACCCGATCCATGCGCCTATCTGCCTGTACCACCCGATACGGCAAGTACCCTGTTTGTCGACGATTACATGCGTTGGATATGGGGAAAGTCAATCCGTAACACAGAACGGGGAAAGCAGGCAAGCTGGGAATCGCTCTATGGCGTGAAACGTATGGCGACGGTTTTCGGAGAGGCGATGAATATGACCATCAGCAAGGAAGAGACACCTGCCATCTGGCGACTCCTGCAACGTGTAGGTGAGACGGGTAACAAAGCGACAGGCAAGGCAAAGCGCAAGTACATGCGTGTACGTCCTTTCGCCAGGATGAACGAACATGTGTGGGGTGAGTTCGACAACGAATGGGACCTCCGTCACAACGGCTCCTACCCTTCCGGACATACCGGATTCGGATGGAGCACCGCCCTGGCTTTGGCAGAGATGGCTCCTGAGTATCAGGACACCATCCTTCGCAGGGGTTATGAGTATGGTGACAGTCGTGTCATCGTGGGAGCCCATTGGCAGAGTGACGTAGATGCTGGACGACTGGCAGCTTCAGCAGCCATCGCACGCATGCACACCTCAGCAGAGTTTCTGGAAGATTTGGAAGATGCGCGTGTGGAGTATCAACGTATCAAAGGAATTATACTACAGAAGAAGGAAACAGACTATCCGCATATCGAACGTATCATCGACTACCCTGACGACACGGCATCGTACCGCCATTATGGCGATGTGACCTATTACTGGCAGGCAAAAGCCGAACGAACGACACCAAGAGGAGAAGACGCTGTGACAGATACTGCCTGCCACGTCAACTACTTCCTGCAGACCTACGGTGCCTGCACGAATATCCCTATCGACATCACCTCTACGCCTGACATCGCTGCTTTTGTAACCTATCTGTTCGAAAAGCTCTGCGATGCCTGCTCTCAAGCCAAGTCTGGGACATTCCGTCAGCGTCCGTTCCTGCGAATGGGTGAACACTCAGCTTTGCCGGAGAAAGATGCGAAATACAGCACCTCATCCAGCTATCCGTCATCACATTCCATCATCGGATGGGGTATCGCCCTCGCCCTTGTAGAAGTGATGCCCGACTGTCAGGATGCCCTCTTGGAAAGAGGTTATGAATACGGTCGCAGCCGCACCATCCTCGGTTTCCATTTCAAGAGCGACGTACAGGCAGGACGGTTGGTAGCCGCCTACTCATTGGCTCAGCTTCACAACGATGGGGTATTCCGCCAACTCCTTACAGCCGCACAAAAAGAATATGCCAATAGCATTTATCTGGAATAGACCCCCCTCCGACTCCCCCAAAAAAATAATAGGCAGAGGTGAAACTCTGCCTATTATTTTTTTATGCTTCCTTTGGGAAGATAATCTGATACTTTCCGCTCAGGTGCATGAAAGCAAAGAGACGGAGCAGACTGTCGTAGTACTCATCGAAGAATCCGTCCTCAAGCGGTGCAAACGGCATCTCCCAGAAGTGCTTCACAAACTCCTTGCTCTTATCGTGTGTTGCTGCGAGCGATACGGCAGCAGCAGTAGCACAGAAGCCGATGGTGTGACGCAGTGCCGGTGGGAACGAACCTGCACGCATTGGGTTCTCTGGACGCTTACCATCGAGGGTGTACTGATCCACGAAAGTCTTTACACCTTCTTTATATAGGAAGTTCTGGATGGTGTTCGCATAGTTCTCCTGCCATTCCTTATCGTCGCGTGACCAGTTGTAGTCGAGTGCGATGTTCATAGGAACACGCCATGAGTCGAAGCGGAAGTTGTCGCTTCCTCCCCATCCTCCACGTACAGAGCCGTCGAAGTTGCTATAATCGGGATTCAGACCCGTAACAGGATTGATGCAACGGTGGAGATAAGCACGAGCTGAGTCGGCACATGCATACCAGAAGCGAGAGCGGCCATCATTGGCCCAACGTGCCCATACCTCATAGAAAGCAGGGATGTTATACGATGGGTCGGTGTACTGGCTGCCACCTGGATCGGGAGTGAAGGTGATGATCTTATGCTCCAGATTGATGAGTGGAGCCGTGTTGTTCATACCAGCCTTCATCATCGATTTGTTGAGGATGTTCTGAGCCTCGGCCAAGTAGTTGAACTCACCATCGTTGCCCCAGCGGTTAGATGCGAAGATGAGCGATGTGATGTAATACAACTCACCGTCAGATGCAGGACCGTTAGAGTTGCGGGTACCATCGGTGCGGCAGCTCCAAGCGAAATAGCCATCAAGCGCACCATCGTGATGATGCATATATTTCTCGCACCAACGCCACAGTTTGTCGAAGATGTCCTTGCGGTCGAACTGCACAGCAATCATCATACCGTATGACATACCCTCGGTACGCACGTCACGGTTTTTCACGTCAGAGATGTATGCCATATTGCCATCCACCTCGAAGTAACACTTGTGGGGACCTGTGAAGACGTCGTTGAAGACCTCCTGAAGTTTTTGGTCAATCTGTTTCTGTGTGTAACCACACTCAAGGAAATAGTTGCGATACTGGCGAGTGGTGAACGCACCTTGTGTAGAGCGTGGAGCTTCCTGCTGACGCTGACCGAAGCCACCGAAACCACCACCGAAGCCTCCTCCGAAGCCACCAAAACCGCCGAACTGAGCCGAAGCACTAAGAGCATACATAGAGATGCTCAAGGCAAAAAGTTTAATTTTAAGGTTCATAATAATTAATGTATAATATATAATGTAAAATGTTAAATGTACAATGTAAAATGTAGAATGTACAATGTAAATAAAGCTGATGCAGAGGGGGGAGCCCCTCTGCATAGTCTTTTTTTTATTTTCTGCGGATGAATCCGATGACATCGCCCTTGCGGACTTTGCTACCCTGCTTAGCGCATACCTCGACGAGCTTGCCGCCAAGTGCAGCAGGCACCTCTACGGTCTGTCCGAACTGGTTCTGCAGGTAGCAGAAGCGGTCACCTTCCTTGTATTCCTTACCAACCATTGGGTCGATGCTTGGAACACATTCGCCATCACCGTTTACTTCCCACATAACGGTTCCGCTGTCAGGTGCTGTGATGGCATCCGACTCAGCATGCTTGTATGCTGCAACGTCAGCCAGCGACATGCCTTTCTTCTGCAACTCCTTATCCTTAGCAGCCTGGAGGTCCTTGAGGAAACGCTCCTTGGCAATACCGCTCTTGTAGTCGCGATACTGGCTCTCGTGCATAGCGAACTCGAAGAGTTCCTCGTCGTCTTCGCCACGCTCCCAACCATTCTTCTTCATCTCCTCGATGAAACGTGGGAGGTCGTCTGGATAGTTCGACTGAGGATCAGCTGTCGTGAATTCGAATCCTTTCTCCTTTGCCAACTCGATAATCTCAGGAGCAACCTCGCCAGGCAACTTACCGCTCTTTCCGAGAATCATACCCCAGATAGAGTCGTCCATCATCGTGTAGCGTGGCTTGCCCATTGACTCAGTGAGGAGGTTCATCAATGCGATGTTCTTCACATACTGAGAGAATGGAGTTACCAATGGAGGATATCCGACACGTGGCCAAACGTATGCCACCTCGTTGAAGAGGCGAACGAGCAAAGCATCCTCGCTCAGCGGTTCCTCACCCTTGTTCTTGCGGTTGTTGTTGATGGCATCCATCACACCTTTCAGGTCGGCCATCATACTTCCCATCATACCTCCAGGGAGTCCACAACCCAACAAGAGAGAAGACATCAGCTTGTTGGCTGGGTTCATGAAGTAGCCGAGGAAATCGTCAATAAACTCCTGAGTGAGCTTACGAGCCTCCATGTAGGCATCCATATTGATTTCAGGCACATCGAATCCATAGTTCTTCAGCATGCTCTGAACAGAGATGATGTCTGGATGTACCTTACCCCATGACAGCGGTTCGATAGCGGTATCGATAACATCGGCACCGTTCTTACAAACCTCGAGGATGCTGGCCATCGACAGACCTGGACCACTGTGGCCGTGATACTGGATGATGATTTCAGGGTGCTTGTCCTTGATCATCTTCACCAACTTACCCAACATCGCAGGCTGTCCGATACCTGCCATATCCTTCAGACAGATTTCAGGTGCTCCAGCTGCAATCAGCTGCTCTGCGATATTCGCATAATATTCAGCTGTGTGGATAGGGCTGGTTGTGATACACAATGTAGCCTGAGGAGTCATACCTGCCTCAAGTGCATATTTGATGGAAGGAATAATATTGCGTGTATCGTTCAGTCCACAGAAGATACGGGTGATGTCCACACCCTGTGCATGCTTCACCTTATACATCAATCGACGCACGTCAGCAGGCACTGGGAACATACGCAGCGCATTCAGACCACGGTCCAACATGTGGGTCTTGATGCCCACCTCGTTGAATGGCTTGGTAAATGCACGTACTGCCTTGTTTGGGTTTTCGCCATACAGCAGGTTCACTTGCTCGAAGGCACCGCCGTTGGTTTCTACACGAGCAAAGCATCCCATCTTGATGATGACGGGAGCTATGCGCTCTAACTGGTCTTTGCGGGGTTGGAACTTACCGCTCGACTGAAACATATCTCTATAAACGAGACTGAACTGAATCTTTCTCTTCTCCATTTTACCTTAAAAATACTTTTAAATTCGATTTCGAGGCACAAAGTTACGAAAAAACTAAGACATAAAGATGCGGAGTAACGAATAATTTACAAAAAAACGCTCCGAAACCGCATATTTAACATTTGTTAGTTATAATTATTCGATTAGAATTCATAACCCAAGGAAATTGTCAATTTATCCTGATGGGTTGATGAACCTGGGACGTCCTTATAGAACTGATGGTCGGTCAGTCCCCAAGAATAACCGCCCGAAAGAACAAAATTCTTTATCTCAATGCCTACAGCAAACTCCAAAGCGGCATTGAATCGCTTGGGCCATCCGTCCTTGCCGTAACGGAGGTGATCGAGCTCATAGTGTTTCTTTTCGCGATGATAATCGCCATAGAAATCATCCCACTCCCATACCCAATAATAGGCATCGTGATTGGTGAATCCACCATGACAGGCAATGTTCAGGCCCAAACCGCCTCGTGCTCTCAGCGACACATCCTTCGACAGAGGCAGCTTGAAGTTGGCATGAATCGGGACATAGAGGCTGAACTCCGTGAACTCGTCGTAGCCCATTGCCTTGCTCGACGAGAAATAGATTTCGGCAATCAGACCCGTATACACGCCCAAGCCCATCGGCAAGGTAGGTGTGTAGGTCATACCCAACTGAATTCCATGCAGACGCTTTCCTTCTTCGCCCCATAGGTTCTCACTGTAATGGCCACCTCGAATATTCGAAGTCCATTGTTTATTGACATATCCGAGCACAAACCCGACATTTATTTTCTCTTCTGCTTCTTCCTCTTCGGGGTCGGTATCTCCTTCCACATCGTCAGCCCATACAGGGAATGACACAAGCCCACATAGGAGGGCCAACAACATCAATTTTTTTTTCATTGTATCCTTTGTTATAATAGTTGCAGACTGGTTAGAAAAACTTTAAGCCCCCAGCCCCTGGGGCTGGAGTTTCAAGTTTAAAGTTTCAAGTCTAAAGTCTAGTGTCTAAAGCCTAAAGACTAAGTTTTATTTTTTGGTGAACTTAAATCCCGTCTTCATGCCGTTGAATGTATCGGCGATAGATGAGATGGCATTCATCGTAGAGTTCTGTGACTTAGCTGTCACGTTCTTGGCTACATCCAACAGTTTTGATGAGTCGAGGGTCAGAGACATCTGATTGGTAGACACTGTTGCATAAGCCGTACCGAACGAAAGGCCAACGACCTGACCTGTGATACGCAGGGTGTGTGCGTTTGGGTCGTAAGTGTAGTTAGCCTGCTGAGTCTTACCTGCGATGGTAACAACACAGGTATTGTCCTGATTGAAGGTCATGGTGAATGTACCAGGCTTGATGCCCACCTTCTCGTAATAAGGAGACAGTTTCGTAACCATCTGGTTAGCGGCTATCATACCACCTGCCTGCGCCAAGAGGTTCTGGCTGGTGAATTCTACAGATGGCTCAGTATAAACCCAAGTGCCTACGATAGATCCCGACTGGGCATTATTGGTCAAAGCACCGATGACACCAGTGAGTAATGAACTGGTAGCGTCAGTGGTGTTGCCACCAGTGAGCAATGCCCCAAGTACGCCCATACCCGTCTCGAGGGCTGCGTTGTTGTTGGAACTTGTGCCACCTGTTGTTGTACCCTGTGGTCCGAAGCCACAACTTACCATTGAAGCTGCAGCGACTAACAATACGACTGATAAAGATTTAAAGTTCTTCATACCTAAAACGATATTATTATTGGTTTATTGATACATACATTCTTTCGTAGAACGATGAATTCACCGACAAAATTACTAAAATTTTATAAATTATACATTATACATTATAAATTATTCTTATCTTTGCAGGCTAAATCATGTAATTAAACGTATTTTTGTCATAAAATGCTGACGTTTTTGGCTTTTGGAAGTGGAAGTTGTGGCAATTGCTACTACTTGGGCAACGATGAAGGTGCCATCCTCATCGATGCCGGTATTGGCATTCGTCGCCTGAAACGTCACATGAAGGAATACGGACTGAGTTTCGCAAACATCAAGGGAATCATCGTCACCCACGACCATGCCGACCATGTGAAGGCCGCAGGATATGTGAGTCAGGAGTATTGTCTGCCTGTCTATGCCACCGAACTGGTGCATAAAGGGATGAGAGGCAACTACCGTGCAACCAAGTTGATCGATGCCGACAAGGTCCGCACAGTTGAGAAAGACTGCGAGTTCGAACTGGCAGGGTTTCACATCACCCCCTTCCCCATCCCTCACGACTCAGCCGAGAATGTAGGCTACTGCATCCGCTATGGCGAAGAGACCTTCACCATCATGACCGATGTAGGTATGGCGACAGACACCGTGAAGGAATACATCCTCCGCTCCAACTACTTGGTGCTTGAGGCCAACTACGACGAGGAGATGCTGCGCAACGGAAAATATCCGAAGATGTTGCAAGACCGCATCATGAGCGGCACAGGCCATCTCAGCAATCATCAGGCGGCACAGGTACTTGCCGAATGTCTGCACCCAGAACTGAAATATGTATGGCTATGCCACCTCAGCGAGGAGAACAACCACCCGGAACTGGCACGCAAGACGATAGAGATGTATCTTCGCTCGTTCGGCATCATCGCCGGCAAGGACTTCCAACTCGAGGTACTCCGACGACTCATCCCCACGGGACCTTGGCAACTCTGAGGCCCATTAGTCCAATTAGTCCAATTAGCCCAATTAGCCCCATAAAAAAACAAGAATATGTACTTAGTTGAAGACAAACGTAAAGTCACCACCCACCGACTTTTTCAGATGAAGCAGGAAGGCAAGAAGATTGCCATGCTGACTGCGTACGACTACACCACCGCAAAGATTGTGGACGGTGCGGGTATGGACATCATCCTCGTAGGCGACTCTGCCTCGAATGTGATGGCAGGTAACATGACCACCCTACCCATCACGCTCGATCAGATGATCTACCACGCTAAGGCAGTCGTTCGTGCCACTCAGCGTGCTTTGGTCGTATGCGACATGCCATTCGGAACCTATCAGGTCAACCCTACCGAAGGTGTCACCAACGCCATCCGCATCATGAAGGAAAGCCATTGCGATGCGCTGAAGCTCGAAGGTGGCGTAGAAATCATCGATACGGTGAAGAAGATACTTGATGCAGGCATCCCTGTATGCGGACACCTGGGGCTCACCCCACAGAGCATCAACAAGTTCGGAACCTACACCGTCCGTGCACGTGAGGAAGCAGAGGCAGAGAAACTCGTGAGCGATGCCCATGCACTCGAAGAGGTTGGATGCTTTGCTGTCGTCCTCGAGAAGATACCAGCCGCCTTGGCCGCACGTGTCACCAGTGAACTCAAGATACCTGTCATCGGTATCGGAGCAGGTGGAGCCTGCGATGGTCAGGTGCTCGTCGTAGCCGACATGCTGGGTATGTCAACCGACTTCTCGCCTAAGTTCCTCCGTCGCTATGCCGACCTCAACACCATCATGACCGAAGCTATCGGTAACTACATCACAGATGTGAAGAGTGGCGACTTCCCAAACGAGAATGAACAATATTAAAAGATAAGTTGGCAGCGGCCGCTGCCAATAAGTTTCGCGCCCGTTGCCATCATTGGCAGCGGGCGCTACCATTATCGGCAACGCATGTGGAACGAATAGTTTAACGGTCTCCTTCCCCCTGTTTGCTAGGGTTAAACTCCCTGTTAGCTAGGGTCTTTTTCCCTTTTTCCCCACTACTCGTTTACCAAGAGCTGTCTGTCAAAATAGACACATTCTCCTTTTACATTATTTTATGCCACCACCAAGGGCAATATAGAGGGCGATAACAGCCTGAGCACCTTTGTACATGTTCATGGCTTCACTGAGCTGGGCATTGAGCAGACTCTCCTGTGCAGTGAGCACTTCGAGGTAGTTGGCCTTACCATTGTCCATCAGTTCGTGGGTGCCGGTATAGGCATCGTAGAGCACCTGCACCTGACGATGGTAGTAGGCGTGCTTCTCGCGTGCTGCCTGACAGTCGGCCAAGGCTTCGTTCACCTGGTTGCCAGCATCGATAACGGTCTGCACATATTTCTTCTGCAGGTCTTCCTGCGTCAGTTGGTTGATCTTCAGGTTTGCCTTCAGTTTGCCACGGGCAAAGATAGGTTGCATGAGTTGTCCGACGGCACTGAGCAGCAGTTTGCCAGGATCGACAACCATACTACCCGCAGAGTTGGTCCATCCAGCTGTTCCTGTCAGCGTGATGCTGGGATAGAAGGCTGCACGGGCAGCTTGTGTATTGTAGAAAGCCTCCTCCATGGCATAGTTGGCCATACGGATGTCTGGACGCAGTTCAAGCATTGTAGCAGGAACACCGACTTTCAGGAACTGGATGTCGAACATGCGCTGACCAGTATTCTCTGGTCTTTTGTTCAGTGCTGAAGTTCCTATCTTCTGACGCTCAATGTGCTGGGGCGTGATGGCAAGCAGACGGCAGAGGGCATTCTCCGTAGCACGGATATTACGACGCGTATCAACCATCTGGGTCTTCACATTCAGGTAGGACGACTCCATCTGGTTGACAGCTGTAGAGTATGACTTACCGTTCTCCCATAACGACTTCTGCGTCTCCAACGAGGCATTCCACAGGCTGTCGGTCTGGGTCAGGATTTCCAACTGGCGGTCGAGTACCTGTAGCATATAGTACTGTTGAGCTGTAGTTGAGATGAGGTTCGCACGGATAGCTTCCTCACGCACCTGAGCTTGCAGGAGTACAGCATTGGCCGCACGTTTCTTGTTGGTGATAGAGCCAAACACATCAACGTCCATCTGCAACTGTAACGGCAGATTGTAGGTCTTCGACCACGGATTGTCGTCGAACTTAGCCACTGTACCCTGTGGAGAGAAATAAAGCGATGGAAGGTAAGCCATCTTGGCCATCTTGAGTGAAGCCTCGCTCTTCTCTATCGCGATTCGGGCAGAGTTCAGGTCGGTGTTGTTGGCAAGCACTTGCTCAATGAGTTGCTGCAACATAGGGTCTGTGAAGAACTCACGCCAAGACATCTGAGCAAGGGAAGCCCCCCCAGCGGTTGCATCCTGTATCGAACCGAAAGCATCGGCAGGCGCTTCCGTCTTCTGCTCATACTTATTATATAATCCGCATCCCGTGAGCATCATACTCACAGCCGCAGCGACGAACAAAGTCTTATAGTTCATATTTCTTAACTCTTAACTTTTCACTATTCACTTTTCACTTCCACTTCCTTCCCTTGGAAACGCTCATGTAACTTCTGGAACACAATGAAGAAGACAGGAACGACGAACATCAGGGCAAGAGTACCCACTGCCATACCGGCTGTGACACCAAGGGCAAGAACACGGTTTCCGTTGGCTCCTGCACCACCAGCAATGATGAGCGGAATCATACCTGCTATCATCGTGACAACAGTCATCAGGATAGGACGAAGTCGCTCCTCACATGCAGCAAAGGCGGCATCGCGGATGCTCATGCCCTGCGCACGACGTTCAGAGGCAAACTCGGTAATCAGAATGGCCGTCTTGGCCAACAGACCAATCAACATGATAACACCTGTCTGCAAGTAAATATTGTTCTCCATACCTGGCAAGTGGAGCAGCGAAGCCAGCCACGTGACACCGAACGAACCCATCAGTCCGAAAGGTACACTCAGCAATACGGCCCAAGGTGTGAACCATGAGTTATAGAGTGACGCCAGGATGAGATAAATCAGGATGACACAGATGACGTAGATGAGGGCTGTAGCATTCGAGCCAGATGCCTCCTCTACTTCACGAGACATACCTCCGTATTCGTAACCATAGCCGGCAGGCATCGTCTCCTTGAACACCTCAGCAATGGCCTGATGGGCATCACCCTCAGAATAACCGCTGGCAGTCATCACACCACAAGTGATGCTCTGGAACAGGTTGAAGTGGTCAACAGATGCAGAGCCGACGATTTCTTTCAGCGTGACGAACTCGGAGATAGGTGCCATCTTACCGCCTGCCACGCGAACAAATATATTATTGAGCGATGAGGGGTCAAGACGGTACTCGGGTGCTGCGTTGGCCATGATACGATAGACCTTACCAAACTGGTTGAAGTTGCCCACATACGAACCTCCGCAATAAGCACCAAGCGTCTTGAGCACAGCTGCGGGCGACACTCCGGCACGGTCGCACTGAGGCGCATCTACACTCACTTCATATTTTGGGAAACGCTCAGAGTAGGTCGACATGGCCATCATAATCTCCGGACGTTCGTTCAGCTTAGCCAGGAACTGGGTAGCATCCGCATTGAATTCCGACATCGGACGGTCCTGCATATCCTGCAGCACGAGGTTCACGCTACTGTTAGAACCATAACCTGGTACCTGCGGCATCTGGAATGGAATGACCTTTGCATTCTTGATATCCTTGCAATCATAAGAGAATCGAGCATAGACGAGCATGATGTTATGGTTCATGCCAGGGCGGTCGTCCCAGTTCTTCAGACGGATGATAAGCGTAGCGTAACAGCTACCCGAACGGCCTGCCATCATACCATAACCGCTAACGACAGCATAGCTTTCCAACTCAGGAATCTTCTTCACCTTCTCCTCCACCTTCTTCACAATCTCTTGCGTCTCATGCAGGGTGCAACCTTCAGGTGCACGCACTTCAGCGAAGAACACGCCTTGGTCTTCCTGTGGTACGAGACCTGAGGGCAGATTACGCATAAAGATGACGAGCAGCACAGCAGTAACAGCCAGCAAAGCACCCGAAATCCAAGGATGCTTGATGAATCCACTGACACTCTTCTTGTACTTGCCGAGAATGGCGTTATAGCTAGCAGAATATGCTTTTGTAACGTAATAGTTCAGATTTTTCTTCTCCTTCTCGTCCTTCGAGTAGCGCATCATGATGGCACACAAGGCAGGACAGAGTGTCAGAGCCGATACGCATGACAGACCTACGGCCGAAGCCAGTGTAACACCGAATTGTGTGAAGAACGAACCTGATGTACCAGGCATGAAAGCGACAGGGATGAACACTGCCATGAAGACCAATGTACATGAGATAACGGCTACAGACACATCACTCATCGCCTCACGGGTGGCCTGCTTGGCATCGCTGATACCACTCTCCAACTTTGCCATCACAGCCTCAACTACTACAATCGCATCATCGACCACAGTACCGATAGCCAGCACCAATGCGAACAGTGTCAAGATGTTCAACGAGAATCCTGCCAGCGACACAATGGCAAAGGTACCCATCAGTGATACAATGATTGACAGTGATGGGATAACTGTAGCCTTGAAGCTCTGCAGGAAGAAATAAACCACGAGAATCACAAGGATGATAGCGATGACCAGTGTCTCAACCACATTGTGGATAGCGGCAAAGAGGAAATCATCAGATGTTTCCAAGATTTCGAACTCCAATCCTGCTGGCATCGTCGGCTTCAATTCCTCATAGAGCTTGTTGATGCGGGCGTTCACCTCAGTGGCATTCGCACCAGGAGCCTGGAACACCATGTAGATGGTACCTGGCTGACCATCGATGTTCGATGTGAAGTTATAACTTACGGCACCTATCTCCACATCTGCCACATCGCTCAGATGCAGCAGGTGACCTCCGTCGCTCGTACGAAGGACGATGTCGTTGAACTCCTCGACGGTCTTCAGCGTACCTTTGTATTCCATCGAATACTGATAAGCATTTTCACTTTGCTCACCCAACGAACCCGTAGCAGCCACGAAACTCTGTCCACCAATGGCAGCAAACACATCGTTCGGATCAAGACCGTATTGCGCCATCACATCAGGTTTCAACCAAATGCGCAGGGCATAAGTATTACCTAAGGCCATCACATCGCCCACACCTGTGATACGCATCAGTCGCGGACGCACATTGATATCGATATAGTTGGCAATAAAGTCCGCATCGTACTTACCATCGACACTTTTCAGCGCACCGATATGCAGGATATTGCTCTGCTGCTTCATCACCTGCACACCGACCTTCGTCACTTCAGAAGGCAACAAGGCTGTAGCACGGCTCACGCGGTTCTGCACATTCACTGCAGCGAGGTCAGGATCTGTACCCTGCTCGAAATAGACCTGAATGGACACATCGCCTGAGGCCGATGCAGAACTAGTGATGTAAGTCATACCAGGCACACCATTGATATTCTCCTCCAACGGCTGCACTACTGACTTCATGATGGTGTTCGCATCAGCACCTGTGTACGACGTTGATACGCGTACCGTTGGTGGTGCGATATTGGGGTATTGCTCGATGGGCAACGTCGACATGCAGATGAAGCCCACCAGCGTGATGACAATCGCTATGGCGCATGCCATCACATATTTATTAATGAAAATATTGTTCTTCATAATGCGGAAGAAAATTATTCACTATTCATTTTCACTCTTCACTTTTCACTATTCACTTCCTTTGGGAACAACACCTGTTCGCCTTCCTGTACGTTATTGGCTCCGACGGTCACAATCCTATCACCCACATTCAAGCCACTCGTCACGATGAAGTCCCTTCCGTTACCAGCATCCGTGTAGGTCACTACGACGGCTGTAGCTGTACTGTCGGCCTGTACCTTATACACCAACGACTTATCCTGCAGACGCAGTACGGCAACTTGCGGAATCACCATCACATCCTTCTGAGCTAACGGCAGCACGACCGTACCCTGGATGCCAGAGAAGAGATGACCATCGGGGTTAGGGAACGAAGCCTTTGCTCCTAATGAGCCGGTAGCGGCATCCACTACGCCAGTCAGACTGGTGATGCGTCCCTTATGCGGATATTCCGTACCATTTTTCATCACGAAAGTTACATCGGGCAGATCTTCCATGTACTTGGCCTTATCCTCCTTTGTCACACCGGCAGAGACCGAAGCCTCGATGAGCGCTTCTGTCACTGAAAACTCTGCATCCATATTGATGTTACCGCTGACGATGGTCAGACGAGAGGCTGGCGAAACCTGGTCACCAGTACGTACAAGAATCTCACCGATGACACCTGACACAGGAGATGTGATGGTACAGAAACCAAGGGTAACCCTTGCACGGTCCACGGATGCACGAGCTTGAGCTACCGATGCCTGAGCCCGTTTGTAAGAGTTTTCTGAATTGTCGAGCATGTAGCGACTCACGATGTTCTTTTCAAACAAATTCTTGTTTGACTCATACTCCAGTTTCGCACTGTTCTCCGAAGCCAATGCAGCCTGCAGGTTAGCTTGAGCAGCCTCTAGGTCAAGTTGTGCGTTACGTGAGTCGATGGAGAAGAGCGTCTGACCTTTTCTTACCTGTTGTCCCTCACTGACACAGATTTGCATCAACTGTCCGCTCACCTGTGGAGTGATGGTCACATCGGCCTGTCCCTTCAGCCTGGCGCTGAACTTCACTGGCACTATGATATCCTGTTTCTCAACCGTCATCGTCTCAAACGACGTCTTCGTCTCTTTGGGCATATCAATGCCACACGCCGACAGTCCGAACAATATGCCGCAAGGGATGAGGACAGTGGCGATCATCAATAGGAATTGTTTTTTCATCATAATCTATTTATTTTGTAAGTATGTAGCTAAATTAGGAGTCTCTTATTATATCGCCTGCAAATATACAACAATAATAAACACCATCCAAAACTTTTTGTAAAAAAGTGCAGGAAAAGGATGATAAGGGAACAAGGAAAGCGGAAAAAGGAGGGGAAATGCAAACCCTAAGGTTAACACGTGCAAAGCTTAGGGTTTGCAAGTGTAAACCTTAGGGTTCACAAAAAAGGAGCTACTACCTGACTGACGGTCAGCTACTACCTGGCAAGCAGTTTACTACTACCTGGCAAATTGCCAGCTTCGGGCTGACCGACAGTTTACTTCGGGCTGACTGTTGGTCAGCTTCGGGCTGAAGAAAACAGGCGCAGAAGCGGTATCCTGATTACCTGCTTCGAGATGGCTTGGATAGCTGTTTGCTGCGGAGAGGTGCAGGCTGCTCATCTGCCACGATGTTAGGTTCAAACCAGATAGTCCAGTGTTTATCGTCGTAAGCCACATATAAAGAAACAAGCACGGACTTGTCGGCTGATAGGTAGCCGTAATAGTCTTCGGTTTCATACTGCTGCTTTTCCGTCAACACATAGCCCTGTGATTCCAAACTGTTGGTTATCAGTTCGACAGGAAGGTTTATAGCATTGAAGACATAGCAAACATATAACAGGTTCTGTCCGTCCTGCGTCTCAAATCCATAGTATTCCTTATGGTTGATGCCTGTCTTGAATTCCTCTTCCCAAGCACCATCATACTCAGCAAGTTCTCCATTCGTTTTATTTATAAACCATCCGTGAGTTGCTTTCACATGAGCCCGGGCTTCCTCCAGTGAGCAGCCCCAATTGGTACATGGGTTGAATATCATCGGAGATTCATCCTTCTCTTTCATCCAATCGGCAAAGTTGTCTTCAAGTCCGCAATACTGCCATTTCATGTTCCAGTCGTTGAAATCATAGTAGATAAGATTGACTTTACCTCCCTTCTGCATAGACATGTCATAGGTAGTGATATAGAAGGGTTTATCTTCGGAATTAAACATATCCACAGAAAGCTGGGTATGCCCTCCACTACTCAAGATAAATGTCCTTTCAGTATTGGTGCCGGGTTGCAGATCGTCTGCCTCAAAAACACTCCAAAACTGACTGTTGTTGGGGGCGTAAGCGCGTTCGAAATCGCTGAGAGCAGGATTGAGATAGATGCCCTCTACTTTTGGGCATTCATATACGACGAAACTCGAGAAATCGTCCTTCTCCCTGATTCCGTCAAAACGAACTTTAAGGCAAGATCCTGCTGCCTCTGGTGTGACATTGGCCTCAATCAGACTACCGTCAACGGTTACGGTCTCAGACACAACACCCAGTGCATTGATCAGCACAGGATAATAGGTATCAATATCCACACGAACGGTCGACAGTTTCTCTACGTCTGTGAATTTCCATAGCGGGTAACCCTCCCAGTCGAGGTATTCGCAAGCTACCAAGGTATAAGTACCACTCGGGATGTCCTTCACGTCGAAGGTGATGGGGTCAAGCTGGCGGGTGCTTTCCGACAGCTGCTGAATCAGGTTTCCGCTTGCATCGTAGATGAGTACTGTACCCACGACACATGCTTCGTCGTATTCTTCCATTTTCTGAATCAGGTCATCAGTTGCGTCCAGCTGCTCGAAGAGAGCCTTGACGTTTACTGTGATGACGGCATCACCAGTCGGACCGTCAGGTGAAACGGGATTGTCGGAATCAGAACAGGCCACGAAAGCCACTGCTGCGATGGCCATTGCCATCAGTCTTAGGATTTGTTTCATAATTGAATAGTTTTGATTGTTATTGTTAAAGATTGTTATTCGTTGGCAAAGGTACAAAATAATATAAAATGTACAATGTAAAATGTATAATAAAACATAAAATGTATAATAAAGTGGAACCAAGAACAGTGAAAAGTGAAAAACCAAATAAAAAAGGTAACCAATAAACGCAAAAAATGTTTATTTTCCATAATCAGCGGAGGTTTTTGGCTCACAGGTTAAAACCTGTGTTTAGTTTAATGATAAAAAAGCTCTAAAGAGAAAAAAACATTAAAAATACCTTTCAGATGACAAGCAACCTTTGGTCGCTTTGCAGAACTCGCCCGATGTGTTCATCGGTAAGTGAACGTCCCATGCCCTCTTCGAGCGTCCTCTTCTTCCTTACAAGGTATGTCATCTTCAAGGACAAAAACAGTGCAAATCGAACGCAGAAGTCAATCTTGTTTGAATTT
>JAFZYE010000078.1 GCA_017616445.1 Bacteroidaceae bacterium | reverse complement strand
AATTATAAATTATTACATTATGGCACGAGTAGATATCTGGTGGTCATCGCTCACCATCGCACAAAAAGAGCGCATAGCTGCCAAGGCAGCTGAGAAAGAAGGAAATACGGATATTGATGTACGCTATCCGGCATGTACCCGTTGGTGGAACTCCATCACAGAGGAACGTCGTCAGTGGATATACGACCACTGCACGGACAAGCACGGCCTCCTGCTGGCCAAATGGAAGGAAGGCAAGAGTATGAGCTACTAAACTCAGCCTTAATCCAGAGTGGTCATTCGTGATAATGCGAATGGCCGTTCTGGGTAATCGCGACAATATTGAATGTTAATAAAATGAAACTATGGACAGTCGGTGGAAATTAGGACAAATCGGTGAGGAACTTGCAGGTGACTACCTGATGAAACAGGGGTATCGTATCCTGCATCGCAATTGGAACCTGCATAAGGGTTGTGAGTTGGACATCGTGGCTACGAAGGACAACGAGCTGCATTTCGTGGAAGTAAAGACACGGAGCAACGTGTCTAACCTGATGGAGAGTCCCGTTCAAGCCATCAACGACAAGAAATTGCATAACATCGTGCGAGCCATTTATCACTATCAGAACATGTACCATTTGGATATGGAGATGCATATCGATGCCATAGGAGTCGTCTATAAATCCGAACAAGACTACACTATCGAGTTCATGCCTGATATTGCCTACATGCCGTTCAACCGTTCTATGAACGTATTTGGATATGGAAGAAAGAAGAAGAGATGGGGATGGTGAAAAATGCAAAAAATGAAGTCAGGTAATAGGTTAGTTGGTTTATTGGTTTATTGGACAAGAAGACATGAAATCATTTTTTATCATCATATTGTTGTGGGTGTGCATGGGGATTCATGCTCAGGAGGTGGAGTATGTAGCTGCGGACAGCATTCGGATTGAGGAAATACTGAAGAAAGCTGAGAAGGAAAAGCCTGAGAATGCAATGCTTTATTTCGGGAAGCAGTTTCTGGGTGTTCCATACGTTGGACACACATTGGAGGTGGGTGACAAGGAACACCTTATTATAAATACGCGCGAATTGGATTGCACTACCTTCGTGGAGAACGTACTGGCGCTCTATCTGTGTTATCAGAAGAAGGATGCCTCGTTCCGTTCGTTCTGCGACCAGCTGCGGAGCATCCGGTATCGTGGCGGTAAGCTTACTGACTACACGTCGCGTCTACATTACTTCACATGGTGGGGTGAAGACAACGAGAAGATGGGATTTGTGAAGTCGGTTGGCACGAACGCATTCCCTTTCACAGCTACTCAACAGCTGAACATCAACTACATGACGACCCACCCTACCCTATATAAACACCTCAAGGCAAATCCTCAGTTCGTGAAGGTGATTGCCGCACAGGAGAAAGCTTCCAACGGTAAGACATACCGATATATCCCCAAGTCGCTACTGAATCGTAGCGAACAGGAGCTAAAGAGCATCAAAACGGGTGATATCGTGTCACTCATCACAAAGAAAGCGGGTCTCGACACAAGTCATGTTGGTATTGCCGTGTGGCAGAACGGGATACTTCACCTGATGCACGCCTCATCGATTTATCAGAAAGTGGTGCTCGATTCTACAACCTTCTATGACTATGGACAACGGCAGACATCAATGTTGGGGATTAGGGTGTACAGAGCAATGTAGAATGTAGAATGCATAATGGAAAATGTAGAATGTAAAATGTAGAAATGTAGAAATTAAGAGTTAAGAATTAAGAGTTAAGAATTAAGAATTAGAAGTAACAGGAGTTCAGGAGTTACAGACGATACTCCGCTAACCTACTAACTATTAAAGAGGTAAGAGGTAAGAAGTATGAGGTAAGAGGATACCACAGGGCGTTAACATCTGCGAACATTTCTCTCACCTCTCACCACTCACCACTCACCTCAAAACTAACAACCTATTAACCAATTAACCAAGATCTACCACAGTAATGCCGGAACCGCCGAATTGGGGATGTTCGTCGTGATATTCTGTCACTTCGGGGATGGTATCAAGGTATTGTCGGATGAGTTGACGGAGGATGCCGTTACCTGTACCATGAAGGATTCGGATGCGTGAGGCGTTAGCCACCAATGCATCATCGATATATAGGCTGATGGTCTGCATACACTCATCGCCACGCAATCCACGCACATCTATCTCGCCTGAGAAATGGAGCGTAGTCTCACGAATCTGATCCTGTGTATGCGAGGTGACGAACGTCACTTCGCGAGTCGCTGCCTTGGGGGCCTGTGACGGTTCGAGCCGATTGAGTTTCACATTGGTCTGTATGGCACCAAAAGCCACGAGTGCTTCATTCCCGTTGAGTTTGAGGATGCGACCCGTTGTCGTCTGTCCTTTCATCTTGACATAGCTGCCTACCGTGAATTCAGCAAGGGATGAAGTCTTTGTCCCACCATCACTTACTGGGCGAGAGCCTGACATTTCTTCTTTTTGGGAAGCTCGCTTTTGCCGTTCTTCATCTGTCTTGTGGAAGGTATCGACATGATCCTTGAAGCGGGTGAGTTTCTCACGCACTTGCTTGGTTCGTTCACGCTCGGCCTGTGCCTGCTTGATGTCGCGAATGGTACGTTCAATCTTGGCGTTCGAGCTGTCCAAGAGCTGCTGCGCCTCAGCCTTCGCCTTTGCTATAATCTCGTGCTTCTGCGCATGGATGCGGTCGAACTCATCTTCGTAACGCTGGATGGTCGACTCGAGTTTCTTCTCCTTATGATGAATCTCCTGACGTTTGTTTTCCCAATACCGCTTATCACGTGAGATATCTTGCAGGTACTTATCGGCTGAGATGTAGTTCTGTCCCACCAACTGGGATGCCTCAGCGATGACATCTTCAGGAATACCAATCTTGCGTGCTATCTCGATGGCAAACGAACTGCCAGGGTTGCCGATTCGCAACTGGAAGAGGGGTTGCATCTGCTGACGGTCGTAGAGCATGGCTCCATTGATGATGCCAGGCGTGTCCTGCGCATATTCCTTCAGGTTTTGATAATGGGTAGTGATAACACCAAAGGCTTTCTTGTCGTTGAAGCGTTTGAGGACAGACTGTGCAATGGCTCCACCTATCTGGGGTTCTGTTCCTCCACCAAACTCATCGATGAGAATCAGCGTGGAGTAGTTGGCGTTCTTCATCATGAACTTCATGTTCATCAGGTGTGAAGAATAAGTTGACAGGTCGTTCTCAAGACTCTGCTCGTCGCCAATATCGATGAAGATGTTGTTGAAGATACCCACCGAAGAGCTCTCGGAAACAGGTAGCAGCAATCCACACTGGAGCATATACTGCAACAAACCAACGGTCTTCAGACAGACTGACTTACCACCCGCATTTGGTCCGGAAATGAGCAGGATGCGTTGTTTTCCGTCGAGACGGATATCGAGCGGAACGACCTGACGGCCGTGTTTCTCCAAAGACATTCGCAGCAAAGGATGAACGGCCATATCAAGGTCAATATGCTGACGCTGTTCAAGGGTTGGCATGATGGCATCCGTCCGAATGGCAAACTTAGCCTTTGCACGGATAAAATCTATATCGCCCAGAAACTCATACGACTGAATCATGTCAAGCACCATCGGACGGATGGAATCAGAGAAGACCGTGAGGATGCGAACGATCTCACGACGCTCCTCGCCCTCAAGTTCACGGATTCGGTTATTGGCCTCGACCACATCCGCTGGTTCGATATAAACTGTCCGTCCTGAATCAGACTCATCGTGAACGATACCGTTGATTTTGCGCTTCATCGCAGGTGCTACAGGGATGACCAGACGCCCGTCGCGCATGGTTGGTGCAGCATCTTTATCGACCACACCCTCATCCTTTGCCTCACGAAGAATACGGTGTAGCATACCGGAAATACTGTTCGATGTGTTCATCTTCTCCTGGCGGATACGCATCAGTTCAACCGTAGCCGAGTCCTTCACCTCGCCATACTTGTCAAGAATCTGACTGATGCGACGCACGATGTTCGGGTAGGTCTTGATGTTTTTAGAAAGCGCCAGAAGCTGAGGATAGACGGGCAGTTCATCACCTTCGACCTGTCGAAAGAAGAAATGAACAATCAGGTCGATAGATGTCAACGAACGTTGCAGGTCAAAGAGTTCATCGACCAACAGATATGTATTGGGTATCTTGATGCGTCGCAAAGCCGGACGCACATCAAAGAAATGCTGATCGGGGAATTCCTCCTCACGCAGCACACGAACAAACTCAGCAGTTTGCTGCAATGCCAGCTGGATGGAATCGAATTGTGCAGAGAACTGCATCGCATCCACACGTTCCTCACCAAGGGGACAAAGACATGCCTCCTTCAACATCGTTCGGATTACATCGAATCCTATCTTCGCTTCAAAGTTCTCTGGGTAAACCAATTTATTAAAGTTTAAAGTTTATAGTTTATAGTTTAAAGCTTTTTGAGGTAAGAGGTAAGGTGTAAGAGGTAAGAGAAAAGTTCGCTTGTGTATCCATCCAATGGTATCCTCTCACCACTCACCACTCACCTCTCACCACTCACTACTAAATCCCTGGGTTAGGGGGTCCATCCCACAACTTGTCCATGCGTTCCTTCAGTTTGGCTTCCTGGGGATTGTTCTGCGCAATCCAGAATTGCTGACCCTGAGCCTCATCGGGAAGGAATTGCTGACGCACGAAATTTCCCTCGTAGTCGTGTGCATACTTATACCCCTTCGCATATCCTAATTGCGCCATCAGTTTGGTAGGTGCATTACGCAGATGCAGAGGAACAGGGAGGTTACCGCTTTGTTGCACATATTGTAATGCGTTATCGATTGCCAGATAAGCAGAATTGCTCTTCGGGCTGGTTGCCAGATACACCGTAGCCTCTGCTAAAGGAATACGGCCTTCGGGCCAACCCAACTTATGAACAGCATCGAATGCCGCATTTGCAAGCAGGAGTGCGTTCGGATTGGCAAGACCGATATCCTCGCTCGCCGAAATGACCAAGCGACGGGCGATGAACTCAGGTTGTTCGCCTCCTTCAATCATACGAGCCAGATAGTAGATGGCTGCATCGGGATTGCTTCCACGGATACTTTTGATGAAGGCCGAAATGAGGTCGTAGTGCATCTCACCGTCCTTGTCGTATGCCAACGGGTTCTGTTGCAAGCACTTGGTAACAATCTCATCGGTTATCACATCTGATTCCTGAAGGGTCAGTTCGAGGATGTTCAGCAGTTTCCGGGCATCACCTCCGGAATAACGAAGCAGCGCATCCGTCTCTTTCACTTCAATCTGGCGGTCTTTCAGCATCGGGTCCTTGTGCAGGGCAAGATTGACCAACTGGAGCAAATCGTCTGACTCCAACGGGTTCAGCACATACACCTGACATCTGCTCAACAAAGGACGTATCACTTCGAACGAAGGATTCTCTGTCGTAGCACCAATCAATGTAACAACACCTTGTTCGACCGCTCCCAGGAGCGAGTCCTGCTGACTCTTGGAGAACCGGTGGATTTCGTCGATAAAGAGAATGGGATTACCTGTAGCAAAGAATCTGGACGACTTGGCACGATCGATGACATCTCGCACATCCTTCACACCACTTGTGACAGCACTAAGTGTATAGAACGGCACTTCAAGGGTCTTGGCGATGATATTGGCCAAAGTGGTCTTGCCAACACCCGGAGGTCCCCACAAGATGAACGAGGCGACACGCTTCTGTTCGATCATGCGGCGTATCACGGCTCCTTCACCCACCAGGTGTTTTTGTCCGATATAGTCATCCAGCGTCTGAGGACGCATTCGCTCTGCTAAAGGTTGTAGCATGTATATTCAATTACTGTCAAACAAAAACCTACTTTGTCCAAGCATAGCCGGAACAACAGTAGGTTATATTTCCGTGACGAAAGACAACTTATTTTCTTGCCTTCAGTTCAGCCTTATACTCTTCTTCCAATATCTTGAAAAAGTCCTTGTTCAAAACAATACTGATTTTCATCAGCATATCGGTTTTAATAGCAGGCTTGTGGAATATCTGATAGATTTTTGTTCTATCGCACTCCAAACGGCGTGAAAGCCAAGATACAGTACGTTCTTGATTTCTTAATTCTGCCTCAATTGCTTGTCCAATGTGAATCATCGTTTTAAATTGTTTTTAAGGGTTATAAATAAGTTTGATTTGTGACTCGACTAATACTTATTGAGTTCGTTGCAAAGTTAATATAATTATTTTATGCAACCAACAATTTTTGTGTTTTTTTTGCATTTTTCTCACAACTTTTGGAAAAATATTGTAACTTTGTTGAAAAAATTGGGAAATGTTGTCCATTCTTATTCCTACATTTGAGTATGATTGTAGCGAGTTGGTGAAACGTTTACACCAGCAATGCGAAGCAAGAGTCAAAACAACGGCATTTGACTACGAGATTGTCGTTGCGGATGACGCTTCGCAGACAGATATTTGGATGAAGGTAAAAGCTACCCTCGAAACACTCACGGGATGCACCTTTATGCATCTGGAGGAGAATATCGGCAGAAGTAGAATCAGGAATCTGCTTGCCAAACGGGCAAAAGGCGACAAACTACTGTTTATCGACAGTCACATGGATATCATCTCGGACAACTATATCCAGCGATACCTTGAAACCGATGCTGACATCTGCCAAGGCGGCTATCAGGTGGAAAGGAACGACAACATGAAGGGGAACTTAAGGTATCAGTATGAGTATCGGGCACGTCATCTGAACAGGAAACATGCCGACAACACAGATGCCAACCGCGACTTCCACACCTCCAACTTCATGGTGAAGCGACAAGTGTTCCTCGACCATCCTTTGGATGAGAACATCAACAAATATGGGTATGAAGACGTGCTGTATGGGAAACAACTGAGCGAAAGTGGTATTATGGTCACCAGTATTGATAATCCCGTAGGATTCTCGCACTTCGAAACCAATGCAGCATTTGTGAAGAAGACGGAAGAGGCAATCGCCACCTTATATAATATAAAGGACAGAATCGACGGTTACTCACGGTTGCTCGCACACGCACAACGACTCAAACGTTGGCATTTGACTGGCATACTATGCGGCATGTTTTCACTGGTGAGAGCGAAAATGCGCGAAAACCTGTGTGGCCCCCACCCTAACCTCCACATATTTGACCTCTATAAACTGTTGACTCTATTAAGCTTCTACCGTCATGACTAATATCGGAAAACTGAAAGTGGGACGTGCTTCGGCAGGAAGCGGTAAGACGTTCACACTCACGATAGAATATATCAGCCTGCTCTTGGATCAGCCGGAGAACTACAAGCATATACTTGCTGTGACTTTCACCAACAAGGCTACGAACGAGATGAAGAGCCGTATCGTGGACACGCTGCACGGGATTGCCACCAATGATCCCGATTCCGACAAGTATTTCAGCGTATTACAAGAGCGTTTCAAGGACAGCATGTCGGAACTGAGCATCAGAAAGAACTGCCAAAGAGCGCTCGCCCTGATCCTGCACGATTACAGCCATTTCCGCATCGAAACAATCGACTCCTTCTTCCAAAGCATCATACGCGACCTGGCACGGGAACTGAACCTTACGGCCAACCTGCGCGTCGATCTGAATCAAGAGGAGGCGCTTGCTGATGCTGTGCACAAGATGATTGAGCGGATGCGCCAAGGAGACAGCGTGTACAATGCCGTGCTGGCATACGTTCAGGACAAGCTTAACAATCAGGAAAAGAACTGGAAGATAGAAAATGAGGTAACGAAATTCAGCCAAAACATCTTCAACGAGAAGTACCTGCAAAACGAGAAGCTCATCAACGAGCGAACAAGCAAGAAAGGATTCTTCGTTAACTACAAACAAGATTTGTATCAAGCCAAGGAAGCCATACAGCAACAACATAGGGAGAATGCCCAGTCGTTTCTGCAATACTGCGAAGAGTATGCACTAGAGCCGCCGATGTTCATCAAAGGGCAGACAGGTGTTTATGGTTTCCTGTCTAAGATTGCAATTGGAAAGTCCCCAAAGATACCTGCCGCACTTGAAGAGGATCCAGATGCAGCATGGTTGAAGGACGAAGAACTGAACAGGCTGCATCAACCCAGATTCAAGCAGATGTTCGAGCGCGAAATGGAGTTGAGAGGCCAGGAAAAAACCTGCGAGGCGATTCTGAAGAACCTGAACCAGATGAGCCTGTTGAAGATGGTCGACACCACACTCCGTAACATCAACAACGAAACCAACCGATTCATCCTGGCCGACACAGCATACAAACTGAATGAAATCATCAACGGAAACGACATTCCGTTCATCTACGAGAAAGCTGCTTCGTCGTTCAAATACATTATGATTGATGAATTCCAAGATACGAGCGAACTGCAATGGAAAAACTTCATACCGCTTATCAAGGAATGTATCGACCGAGGATGCATGTGCCTGATTGTAGGCGATGTGAAACAAAGTATCTACCGTTGGCGCAACAGCGATTGGAGCATCCTGAACAACATCGGAAAGAACGTGGTGTTCCGAGGCGTGATTGACGAAGAAAGCCTACAGAAAGCACTCGACACAAACCGAAGAAGCGATGAACATATCGTAGACTTCAACAACAAGTTCTTCATAAAAGCTCGTGCAGATGTTGCCAGTCACTTCCGTCAGCAATACCCCATATCAACTGACTCGAAAGAAATTGAGACTGCTTACAATGAGGTGGAACAACACCAGGATGCCCGTCATGCAGGATGCGGATATGTGGAGGTTGTAGATCTTGACAAGGCAGACCAGCAGGATGTCCAAGAAAACGAGAAGGATGAAGCCGGCAAAGACAGAATGTTGGACGAGGTGGTTCGTATCGTACACAATCTGATATACAATCAGCATGTGCAAGCAAACGACATAGCGATTCTGATTCGTTACAGAAGACACCTTAAGAAGATTTCCAACTACCTGAAGGACGTGATGCCCGAAGTGAAGGTCGTGAGCGACGAAGCCTATCAACTCGATGCATCGGATGCGCTCGACATCATGATGCTCGCCATGAAGGTGATTGCCAACTATACAGGCCAAGCTTACGAACCCAACCAACGCCCATTCTATATTTTTCTATTCATGACGCTTGCGATGAAGTATCAGACACTCGTCTGCGGAAAACAGGTGACGAGTGAGGGTGCAGAACAAGTGCTGCAAGCGACAGAGGAAGAATGGGCCGACATGCTGCCAGAAGGTTTTGTCGAGCGTATGGAGGAGTTGCAAGTGCTACCGCTGTACGAACTCTGCGTAGAACTGCATCGACTCTTCAGACTGGACACCCTTAAGAATCAGTCGCCCTATCTGTTCTGCTTCATGGATGAGGTGGCAGCATTCGTCGAGGACAAGGGTGCCGACCTACACGGACTGATCAACTACTGGGAAGAGACACTACATACAAAGACGATACCAGCTGCGAGCATCAGCGGCATACAGCTGATGTCAATTCATAAATCGAAAGGTCTGGAGTTTCATACGGTCATTCTCCCCTACTGTAACTGGGGCATGGAAGGAGATGAAACGATCATCTGGTGTGAGCACGACGACGGAGAACATCTACCTGTAATTCCCGTACAATTCAACAAAGATCTCCATGAAACTGCATTCGGCAAGTATTACGAACAGGAGAAGATGAAAAACTATGTTGACAACCTCAATCTGCTATATGTCGCATTCACACGAGCCGTTCACAACCTCTTCATCGTTACGGATAAAGAGAAAGGATATACAACACAGGATGTCATCAGAAGCGCAACTGAAGGCATGAAGCTCCCTATAGGAACGATTGTACCACATTGTGCCAGCAAAGCACGCGAAAACAGCATTGAGGTTGACTACATGGACAACGACATGAAAGTGGAGTTCCGGCAGTCGAACCGCTCTAAGGAATTCGTGGCCGACAATGAAACGGGAGAGGAGATGTCGTACATCAGCAAAGGATTGGTTGTACACAAGATATTTGAGTCAATTCGTTACTTAAACGATATTCCAAAAGTGATGAACCAGCTCCGTCAGGAAGGTGTACTGAGCGATAAGACTTTTGCCGATGAGCTCGAGCAAATGATCGCCCAACTCATCGGAAACCCACAGGCACGTAATTGGTTCGACCCTTCATGGAAAGTACAGAACGAATGCAGCATCATCACGGTTGAGAAAGGTGTTGCACTCTCGAAACGTCCCGACAGAGTCATCTATAACGAGAATGAAACCATCGTAATAGATTACAAGACAGGACAGAAAAACGCAGATTACAAATGGCAAGTGAGGAAGTATATCAACTTGCTGAAAAAGATGGGTATGCACAACGTACACGGATACCTGTGGTATTTGAAGAATAATGAGATAGAGGAAGTTAGGAGTTAGGAGTTAGGAGTTAGGAGTTAAGAGTTAGGAGTTAGGAGTTAAGAGTTAAGAATTAAAAATGAATGAGTTTCTAAATAGAGTGGCCTGTGATTTGGTAGAACGGGTGAATCAGCAGAAAGGTTTGATGAGCGACCACACGGTGGTCTTTCCGAACAAGCGTGCCAGTTTGTTCTTCAACCAATATCTGACCAACTACATCACCCCACCCTTTTGGGCACCGCACTATACCACCATCAGCGAGATGTATCAGGCGCTAAGCCAACTGACTGTTGCTGATAAGTCACTCTTGGTGTACTACCTCTACAAAGCTTACATTGAGGTGACTAAGAATCAGGAGACATTCGACCAATTCTACTCATGGGGAGAGATACTGCTCAACGACTTCGAGGATATCGACAACAACATGGTTGATGCCACCAAACTCTTCATCAACATCACAGACATCGAACAGTTGACCGATTTTGACTTCATAGACAAAGAACAGGAGGAAATCATCCGACGACTGTTCAACAACTTCAGCACAGAAGCCATCACCGAACTACACAAACGCTACCTTCAGATGTGGAACGCAATGCCGGCCATCTATCACGCCTTCCGTTCGAGCCTGCAGCAATGCGGATTGGCTTATGACGGCATGATGAAACGTACAATTGCCGAACAGCTGAAAGCATGTAAGGCAGACGACCCACTACGCGAGACCGTTCTGTCACGTTACAGCCATGTGTCCATCGTGGGATTCAACGTGCTCAACAAGACCGACAAAATACTGTTTCGCTTCCTGCGCGACAACTGTGATGTACGATTCTATTGGGACTATGACGAAGCATATAAGGACGAATCAGCCTTTGAGGCAGGTATGTTTATAAACGAGAATATCCTGCTCTTCGGTGATAGTCTTGCAGACAGCCCAGAAAGTCATCAAGGGTTCAAGGAACCGAAAGACATCGGATTTGTAGCAGCATCGACCGATAACGCACAATGTCAGTATGTAGAAGAATGGTTACAGCAAACCTTGAAAAACAACGAACCGCTCAACAAGACCGCTATCGTTCTATGCGACGAGCACCTGCTGATGCCCACACTCCGAGCCATTCCTTCAACCTATGGAGCAGACCAACAACCTACCCTGCTCAACATCACGATGGGTTACCCGTTGCAGAGTACGCCTGTAGCCAGTTTCGTGACATCACTTCTCGAGCTCTATTTCCGAGGATGGATGGGTGTGTCAAAGAAATCATCGGAGGGCAAATGGCGTTACATCTATGCAGAGAAAGTGCTGCTGCATCCATATATGATGTTGATGAACAAACAAGGAGCACTTGACCTCCTGACCCTATTCCGACATAACAACACCACCTACCCAAACGTCAGCGATTTCAAAGGCGAGTTCATAGAAGATGTGTTTGCCACTCCTCCCGTTGGTCACCTTTCGGTATTGAGG
Source organism: Bacteroidaceae bacterium (assembly GCA_017616445.1). Lineage (GTDB taxonomy): Bacteria > Bacteroidota > Bacteroidia > Bacteroidales > Bacteroidaceae > Colivivens. The sequence continues at coordinate 40,066 of JAFZYE010000078.1, read as the reverse complement.
CACACAGCCGACATCATTCAACGTGTTGCGATTCGACTATCAAATAGCGAGATGCAGCATCAACAGCTATCGTCTGCCCTCTATGCGGAATCAATCTATGCGGCGTGGACCATGCTCAACAACTATTCCGACCTGATGGAGAATCACGGTCTTGAGTTCACCTCGCCAGACACGCTGATACGTCTCATCCGTCAATCCATCAGTAGCAAGAGCATCGCCTTTCATGGTGAGCCAGCTGTCGGAATCCAGCTCATGGGTATTCTGGAAACACGTAACCTCGATTTCGACAACGTCATCATGCTATCAGTCAACGAGGGTACACTTCCGAAGAACACATCGCACACATCGTTCATCCTGCATTTCCTGCGTAAAGCCAACGGTATGACCACAGCAGAACGCCAGTTGGGTCTTTATGCCTATTATTTCTATCGGTTGCTCCAACGTGCAAAGCACGTTACGCTTGTATACAACGAATCGACAGACGGACTGCATCGAGGCGAGATGAGCCGTTTCATGATGCAGTTGAAATACGAAAAAGAACGAATTCTGTCACCCGAATCCACCCTGAAAGAATTTGCGATTACCAACCCTACAGACCCCACTACGACCTTGGCAGAATCTGGCGAAAAGCCGTCAGGACTCTCTGTTGTAAAAACAAGCAAGGTTGTTCAAGACGCTCTCAACGCCATCAAGTCACTCAGTCCTACCGCCCTCAACAACTATCTCAATTGCCCGTTCCTCTTCTATCTCGAACATGTGTGCGGCTATCGTCAGGAAGAAGTGATTAGCGAGGATGTAGCCGATAATGTGTTTGGAAGCATCTTCCATAATGCAATGGAGTGGTTCTATAAAGACAAGATCAAGTCTGAACTCGACCGGCAGTTCTTTCTGCAGTTCATCAACGACAACAACGGCAACCTCACCATCTCAAAACAAGGACAACACCGCATCCGTCGATGTGTCGACAAGGGATTTGCCGTTGAGATGTTTCATATCGACGAACATCTGGTAGCCAACGATCAGTTCACGCTCGATCTCAATGGCACCCAACTGCTCAACCATGAAGTGATAGCCCGATACATGGAGAAGCAAATCAAAAACGACTACCAACTCGCACCACTCATCATCAAGGGCACAGAGGAGAAGTACTATCAAGACGTCCACTTCGAAGTGGGTGGACAACAACGCTCCATCAAAATCGGAGGAGTCATCGACCGTGAGGACATCGTCACCATCAACGGCAGACGCCATTATCGTATCGTTGACTACAAGACCTCAGTTAACAAGCAGAAAGCCGACTCCATCGAGGACCTCTTTACCCCATCCCCGAACCGTTCCGGATACATCTTCCAGGCATTCTATTATTGCGAAGTCCGCATGGCGGCAGCTCATGAGAGCGGAGATCCCCTGGAGGCCATCATGCCCACGTTGTTGTATATCAAACACACGATGGATGCCGACAGCCCTGCCATTCTTCTGGGAAAAGAACCCATCACCGACTATCAGCAGTTGTGTCACGAAGAATTCCATGAACGACTCACCGCCCTGTTATCCGAAATCTTCGATACCACCAAAACCTTCGAGCAGACATCAGATACGACGAGATGCCAGAAATGTCCGTTTGCGCTATTATGCAACCGCAGATGATGTCTGCACTCCTGTAACTCCTAACTCCTAACTTCTAACTCCTAACTAAAAAGGTGCCGCACATACTGTGTAGCACCTTTTTCTTGTTATGTTAACGGTAACTTATGATTCTGGCTGAGGACCCCACTTGTTGTCACCTTCCTGAGACTTACCAAAGATGAAGAAGATAGGAACGATTGGGCATAGAAGCCACCATCCTGACTTACCAACATCATGGAGACGACGGATAGTTACTGCTGTTGCAGGAAGTGAACCGATACCAGCACAACCACAAGTAATGAAGTTGAACAACTGGAACCACCAATACTCAGAACGTGAAGCACGTCCCTGATAAGTTACGAACTTGCCGAAACAAGTTTTGATTGACTCACCAAATGTCATGATAATTAAATTTTAAAAGTTAATACTATGTGATAAATGTAAACTCTAATTTGGCGCAAAGATAAAACAATTTGTTAAATACACCAAATATTTTGACAAAAAAATTTGTATTTTCGGTAAAATTCCTTAAATTTGCAATCAAAACTATAAAAACGAGCGGTTAGAGGTGAGTACTAAAAATGTTAAGAAAAATGCGATTAAGTGAGTGCAGAGTCAAACTTGCTTGAACTCTGCCGAGCGTGAGCATTTTATGAAAATAAGAAATAAGACTGAAGATGAAAAGGACAAATAACGAAATAGTACAGTTTCTCATCAACTTCTTCCTGATAGAGACACTTGGGCACATCGCTATATACCTCTTTTGTCTGTTGCTGCGAATCTTCGGAATGCCTCAGCTCTACCAGTTCATGTACTCTACCCCACTCATCCATCATATCACGTTCACCGTCTTCCTCATCATCGCCATCACTCTTAGCGTGACGAACATCCTTAGGCGGCGAAACGAAACCAAGACCTGAATAATTCACAGACTAATCAATATCCAACTATGAACAGATTACTTTTTACATTCATCCTTGCATTTGTATTTCATGTGCCAATATGGTCACAAACCGATGTCACTCATCTCATCGTCAATCCTGACTTTGAGGAAGAGGGCATACAAGGTTGGAAAACGAAGGGTATCGGGCCACAGACGAACAGCTCCTTCAAGTTGAAACACGGCAACACATACGCCGAGACATGGACCGGTCGTGGGAGTAAACTAAGTGACACCTATCTCACGCAAGTGCTGACAAACGTGCCGATAGGTGTGTACACCTTGACCGTCGTGGGACACAACATTCAGGAAGACACCCCTAATGCAAAACAGAAGGGAGCTTGGCTTGTGGCGGGTAATAGCCGGACAGCCATAGAGGTTGATGGAGAATACAGTGTTACGACTACATGTGGCAACGGAACGATGACCATCGGAATTCTGCTCGAAGGGTGTACAGGCAATTGGTTTGCTGTGGACAACTTTAGAATGACTCACACGATCGTTGCCGATTCTCTCCAACCTTACATCCAGCAATTGATTGCAGAAGCGGAAGCAGCTGACTTACATTTGTCGTCTCCCGAACAGACAGAGTTAGACGAATCCATCGCGGTATTAAAAACTTTCGTGGGCAGTCAACAGACCGACGGACTCATGGAGGCAATGCAACGGGTGCAAGCGGCCATGCGGGCCTATCTCCTCAGTCAAGCTTCAGAGGAACATCCTTACAACATGACCGATGCCATCACGAACCCGAGTTTTGAGGACAACGGCACGAAGGGATGGATTGTTGCCGACATGGGACCTCAGAGCAACGATGCGTTCAAAAAGAAAGAGGGGCAGATATATATGGAAAGATGGACCTGGAATGGAAATGCTGTAGGTGACGGAAGTGTTAGACAAGTGGTGAAGAACCTGCCTTTGGGCAACTACCGCTTGACCGCTATGGCAGAGAATATTCAAGAGGACACTCCTTCTTCAAAAAAGAACGGAGCATGGATCTATGCAGGCGACCAGCAGACTCCTGTATATACTACGGCACAATACGAAGTGAAGTTTACCTGCATAACTGGAGAAGCAGAAATAGGTTTCATGGCAAAGAACGCACAAGGCAACAAGATTTCTGTGGACAACTTCCAGTTATGGTTCTTGGGTACATCGTATGAAGCCAACTTGGCACAACTGCAGCAACGCATCCAGACAGCTGAAGAACTGACCAGTCAGCATTTGAATGCCGACACATTGGAAGTCTTGACACAAGCTATCGCACAAGCAAAAGCCTACCAGGAAGGACAGGACATGACATCAATTGCTGCTACATTGAATGACGCCATCAGCAAGGCAGAAGCCAGCATTGCCAGTTATGAATTGCTATCAAAGGCTATTTCTTCAGCACGATTAGCATTAAAGATAGGAGGCGAAAAGGAGCGGGACACTTATGAGAACTGCATCAATACTGCACAGGCTCTTTACGACAACCCTCAAGCAAGCAACGAGGATTTGACGGGTATGGTCGCCACACTTGAACGAGCCCAGTTTGTCTATCGTTTGGCTAATGGTTCTGGAACTGTGCCTGTCGTAACGACTTACCCTGATGTGATTTACGGATGTAAGGCGGCAGTCGGACGTATGAGCGTAAAAGCAACCAACCTTCGTGAGCAAGGGTTCTGTTGGAGTACAAATCCGGAACCTACTGTATTCGACAGCATCAGCACCACCTACTATGATTTTAACGGGAAAGTGTACCTCATACCTGACCTACAACCATCAACAACCTATTATGTCCGTGCATACGCCATCAGCACACGCTACGCTGTCGGGTACGGCGATGTCGTACGTATCATCACCCTACCTGAAGCCGACGTACAATACTCATATAATATGGCAGGCGATGATGCGACAAATGAGCGTATCGATAATGCATGCAAGACAGCCGTCAGCTATCTCAACACATGGACCAGCATCCGCGGCTACCGTCCAAGCGTGAACTACGATCCAGGCGACGATGGAGCTCATGGCAGTTATGGAGGATGGATTACTATCGGTGCGGCATTTGCACAGAACCCAGGAACGGTGATGCATGAGATGGGACACGGCATCGGTGTGGGTCAGCATTGGCGCTATACCAGTTGGGACAGTCCGCTCCACCCCACCATGTACTGGACTGGTGAGCGAGCCAACCGTGTCTTTGCCTTCTTTGAAAACCAAAAGGACGTATTCGACTCTGAAGGTAATTTCGTGTCTGGTGGAAACCACACAGTTGCCGACGGCGACCGTGTACATGTATGCTATGGTCTGAGTGGTGTGACCGCTCCTATCGACCTGCTACGTCAGGCAGCGTTCTATCAAGGCATGTACGAGGATGGTATGCCGGCAGTCGGCGACGGAGCTTGTCCGTTCTATTCGTTCGATGGTAAGGAAGGCGAGAAATACTATCTGACAAACGAGAAATATGGAACGATCAAAAAGTTCGTAGCAACATTACCTACAGGCAGAATCAGCTATAAGACGATTGATATCAATGAAGTGGCTAATGACGACAATTGTGCATGGTATGTGAACTACGACCCAAAGACTGGATTCTATCATATCCAGAATGTGGAGACAGGCAGATATCTATCATTCCGATCTGGCACATTCACGACACAGGCCGTCAACACCCTCACAGGAGCAGAAGACATTCACATGATGCCATCACGACTGACTATGACAATAGAAACGGACGACACCACCATGACCATCAAGCCCTACTGGTTGGCACGAGGTAATCGTGTTGAATCGCCAGAGGTGTTGTCTGCGGTTTCTGCAACCAGCTCCAGCCTCTCCGTTCCTCAGCTCAACTTCTACGACACAGCCACCGTACAGCATTGGGCATTCCTCTCGGCCACCCAGATAGCACAACTGACAGGTAACAAGAACGATACTGCTATCAAGAACCTCACCACACCCCTCTCACAAGGCGAGGAGGTACTCTATAACCTACAAGGTCAAAGAATCTCTGTGAACTCAGTCTTCTCTGCGCCCTCTGTGCTCCCGAAGGGTGTGTATATCATCAATCACAAAAAAATATTCGTTAAATAAACTAATTATAACAACTATGAAGATAAAGTACTTACTGATTTGGTTAGTGTTTTCTTCCTTGCCAATCTTCGCTCAGACCACAGATGTGCCTGTAGCAACTGGTCAATATACTGCCAACTGGCAGAGTCTTTCAGCATGGGAATGTCCCGAATGGTTCCGTGATGCCAAGTTCGGCATCTGGGCACACTGGGACCCTCAGTGTGAGGCAGAGGATGGCGACTGGTATGCCCGAAGCATGTACGGACAGAACAGCAGCCAATGGAACACCTTCAAGAACATCTTCGGTACACCACCAAGCAAGACGATGGGCTATAAGGACCTGTGCGACCACTGGAAGGCTGATAAGTGGGATCCCGAGGCACTCATCCAGCTCTATGCCGATGCAGGAGCAAAATATTTCATGGCGATGGGGCAGCACCACGATAACTTCGACTGCTGGGACAGCCCCTACCAGGAATGGAACTCCACCCGAATAGGTCCCATGAAGGACATTGTGGGCGGATGGGCAGAGGCTTGTCGCCGTCATGGATTGAAGCTGGGTGTTTCGATGCATGGAGCACATGCATGGACATTCTTCGAAGTGGGCGATGCCTACGATGTACACATGACGAAGGAAGACGGCTTAGTCAAGAATGCTGACGGTTCCTACAAGTACTGGTGGCACGGCTACGACCCACAGGAGCTCTATGCCCAGAACCACGCTCACAGCGCCAACTGGAGCGACTGGGGCACCATTCACAACCAGTGGGGATGGGGCAACGGAGTATGTCCACCATCGAAGGAATACATGCAGAAGTTCCAGAACCGAGTGCTGCAATGTATCGACAAGTACCATCCCGACATGCTCTATTTCGACGATACAGTACTTCCGTTCTATGGTGCCAGCACGAACACCAACGACCAGTATAGTCTCAACATCCTGCAACACTTCTACAACACAAGTGCCGCACTGAACAACGGAGAGCAGCAAGTTGTAGTGACAGGTAAGATACTGCAAGACCTGCACAAGCAAGCTATGTTGTGGGACGTGGAGCGTGGTATTCCCGACCGCTGTCAGGAACTCCCTTGGCAGACATGTACCTGCATCGGAGGTTGGCACTACAGCAAGTACGAAGGCGACAACAACATGTATAAGTCTGCCGAGACCGTCATCCGAATGCTCGTCGATATCGTATCCAAGAACGGCAACCTGCTGCTGAGCATCCCAGTTCGTGGAAACGGTACACTCGACAACAACGAGAAACGCATCGTAGCTGGTATCAAGGCATGGATGGACATCAACGGAGAGAGCATCTACGGCACACGCCCATGGAAGGTATATGGTGAAGGACCTCTCTTTGAGAGTGCCAACCCGCTGAACGCACAAGGCTTCAACGAAGGCATCAACTACTCATCCGAGGATGTGCGCTACGTGCAAGCTCCTGCCCCTTCGGGGAAGGCGGGGGAAGGGGCTGTCTATGCAACCATCATGCGCTGGCCTTCCAGCAACAAATTCACCTTCAAGACCTTTGGTAAATCCTCGAAGTACTATTCAGGCAAGGTTCAGGAAGTCAAACTGTTGGGACACGGTAAGATTGATTTCATCCAGGACATCGATGGGCTGACTGTCACCCTGCCTACCACTCACCCTAACGAGATTGCACCCGCCTTTTCCATTACGTTCGACCCAAGTGCACCCACTACCCTATCCCTGCAGGAGGTCATCGATATCTATGAGCAGAAGGCAACCGAACTGGCGGCTCAGGCATCGAACAACACAGGCAAGCCCAATCCTCTCAAAGTTGCGGTCTTCCGTCAGCAAATCGAATCAGCAAAAGCGGTGCTCGCCAGTTCTTCAGGCGAAGAAGCACAGGCAGCTGCTGTCGAAACCCTTCATACAGCCTACGACATCTTGAGGCAAACAGGCTTCAACAACGCAGGAACACCTGACGAAGTCGGAAAGACCGATGTCACCCTTGACTATCTGATTGAACGCAACAACTTCGCGGCAACTGAGATGGGCAGCCGATTCGGCAAACCCGTCAACTGGACGGTCGAGAACTTCTCCATCCCTCAGAACGATGCATCCAAAGGAACCAAGAACGGAATCGACAACTATCCAGGACGCAACGACCTGATGATGGGCAAATGGAGCGGTGAAGACGGTACAACCACCAAAAACATGACCAATGCACGCATCTACCGCACCCTGCACCTGAAGGCTGGACAATACTATTTCGGAGCCACCTTCAACGCACTCTATCAACTCGGTACGGCCTATATCTATGTAGCCAGCGAACCACTCACCACAGCAACCATCACCCGTCAGGCCATAGCACGACTCCCCATGAGCCAATGCGCCACCGATGGTAAGTTCTATGGAGTCAGCTTTACCCTCGAAACGGAACAGAATGTCGTACTCGTCTTCCAAGCCAACATGCAAGGAGGAAATGCCAATCAGGAGTTCCGTGTCGATGAAGTGAAGTTGCTCTATAGCCTTGACCGAACCAGTCAGACCCAGACCGACATCACCAAGGAGAAGCTGCTACAAGCCAGCAGTTTCTCACGGAAGAGCGGTCAGTCATCCTCCACTCGCTACGGTACGCCAGCCAACTGGACCGTCGAGAACTACACGATACCAAAGGGTGGCGACGGAACCCGTAATGGACTTGACCGCTACCCAGGCTACGACTGTCTGACCCTTGGAGTCTGGGACGACCGTCAAAGCAACACAGAAGGCGATCTCACCAATGCCCGCGTCTATCGGAAAGTGAACCTCGAAGAAGGGAATTACTATTTCGGAGCCGCCTACGAAGCCAACTATCAGCTCCATCAGGCATACATCTTCGCAGCCTCCGAACCACTCGCCACAGCCGACATCCCCACCCTCGCGATGGCCTACGCCCCCATCTCCGATGCAGGAAAGGACAACTCCACCTTCAATGGCATCTATTTCGAACTCGACCATCCACAGGACATACTCCTCGGTTTCCAAGCCAACCTCAACGGTGGAGCGAGCCAACAGGAGTTCCGTGCCTCGAAGGTAACGCTCATCCGCTATGCCCTACCCGACGGCATCCACTCCACCTTACAGTCACACTCCACACAACCCTATACCATTTTCGACCTCTCTGGCCGTCCCACTCCCAGCAACCAGCTGAAAGGGAAAACCGTCAATCTCGTTGATGGTCAGAAAGTATATGTGCGGTAAGTTAGATGCTTGACTTTAAACGCTTTACATGACAACTCCCCTTCTCTCTCCCTTTTTAGAGGGATTGCGAAGGGGAAAAATTTGCCTCATCACGCCAATAACCGATTTAGATTATTGTTTGCACTTGAAAGCTTATAAGGAAGAATCAAAGGACTGTCCCGAGATCTTTCAAACTCGAAGCAAAGAACCATTAGTACAACATGCGGACATTGCGGGCATCAAATTCTAAGAGTTTTTATTTTATCATGTGTCACTATAGCTACATTTTCATGAACTCCACAAAATAACGTTCATATGTTCACACCTATATCATACACATCCACCATAAATGATCGACATTGCCAACATCACTTCTGCTTAATGGCGGCAGGCTCGCGGAAAGATTTTTGTTTGTTGTTGGAGCCACCAATATATATAATGGCTCCAACAACAAACGAGAATCCGCCAACAAAAAACATGGAAACGGACTTACTCTGTTGTGATTTGTAATCAGTGAATCCACAAGTTGCAGTCAAGGAACACAGCACGTGTAATCAAGGATTGCAACACCTGTACCCCCCGAGAACAGCGAAGACGGTTCGCGAGGGAAAACTTGCTGCTACGCGAGGCTGCACGTGCAGCTACGCGAGGGAACACGTGCAGCCACGCGAGGGAGCAAAAAGGGTACGGCGTAGGCGGCTTAAAACAACGGCGTTGTTTCGACAAAACATCGGTGTACAAAGCTGGAAACAACGGCGTTGTTTTCGCAACTGGCAAATCGAGGGAGTATTAAGCCTACATACAAAGAGTATTAAGCCTACATACAAAGTGTATCAAGCCTGCATACACTTCATATTCAGACTTAATTCGATTCGAATTTAGGCTGGAGGGTTTTAAGTGGTACACTTAACAAATAAAGGTTTTTTTGAAAAAAAACTGTGGTTCGACCATAAATTCTCATAACTCTTCGTTCTTAAATCAAATATATTTCTTATCTTTGCAATCAAATAACAAAAGAAAAAGTTTTTGGTCATGAACAAGAAACGATTGGCAGAAGCAGTAGCGGTTATGATGCTTTCCGTGTTGCTGCTACATTCGTGTAAAGAGAACGCTTCGTCTGTCTCGAAACAAGCACCTAAGGAAATAATATCGTATAGCCATGCAGATAGTATCATCTTTGCTGCCGGTTATGCCCAGGACTACAACAAAGTATTGACGTTGGTAGATAGTTTCTATAACATGGGTGTCATCTCGGAAATCAATGCCAACCGTTGGCGCGGTGTGGCATACAACTATCTTGGTCAGCAACGCTCATCGGAATTCTATTATAAAAGAGTTGTGAACGCCAAAATCACCAATGATGCCGACCGATTCAGTTATATCAAGTCAGCACGTCGTCTGTCGGAATTACTGGTACGTAGAGGTGCTTACGAGGATGCACTGAAGGTGTCACTCCCAGCCTTACAACAATTGTCGGATTCCGCATCGGAAAACATGAAGGACAAAGCCATCTTGTTGTCAACCATCGGTACATGTCAATTGTACACCAATCAGAGGAAACAAGCCTTGGAGAGTTATGATGAATCTTATCGGCTTTATATGGAATCGGTGCATGCGGACAGAACAGACCGTACTATCAATGACGCTATAACAGGTTTGGGCAATATCATAAGGAGCTTGTTAAATACTGAGGCATATGATGTAGTAGAACCATGGATTGTAAAAATGGACTCATTGGAGCATGAACTCAGAACGTTAGAAGGGAGGAATGAGGCATATATCAATATCATGAACAAACACAGAGCAGATATTCTTCTCTATAAAGCCGGGTACTTACAGGGAACGAATCAACCAACTCTTGCATCACAAGCTTATCAAGAATACCTCAACACAGAATTTGGTCAGACAGCTCAAGGAAAAATCGCTGCCAACGAATACCTGATGCGCGCCAATCGATTCTCGGAGGCTGCCGCTAACTATAGCATATTGGATGAGGTGATTGAGGGACAAGGCGCAGAGATGAACCTCGACAATATCCATGATTACATAATTCCAAAGTTGAAAGCTAATGTCAAGGCAGGCCGGAGGGACAGTGTCGTAGCCATGGCGGTCGACTTGTGTGACGTGCTCGACAGTGCCATCCACAAGAACAAGAGTGATGAGTCTGCCGAATTGGCCACTATCTACGGAACGGAGCAGAAAGAAACAGAGATTGCTCATCAAAAAGCCAAGATAGCAGAGAACGAGGCCGAGCTGTCGAATCAGCGACTCATTACGTTAGGTGTCGTCATCACCCTCTTGCTTGTTTTCTTCACCATCTACGCCTTCAAACGCCGCCAGCATGAGAAACTTCTTACAGATGCGAACACGAAACTAGCTGCAGCCAACAATGAACTGGAAGTGAAGAACAAAGACCTGACCGTGGCACGTGAGAAGGCAGAAGAAGCATCGAAGATGAAGACGAACTTTATCATGCAGATATCGCACGAGATTCGCACGCCACTCAATGCTGTTTGCGGATTCTCACAGGTCATTACCATGCCTGGCATGGAATTCGGTGAAGAGGAGTTGGCAGAAATCAATAGTGGCATCGTTGAGAACACAGAACGTATCACAGGATTGGTGAACAAGATGCTGGAACTCTCAGATGTAGCTAACGAATCCGGTATTGAGAAGACCGATCAAGTGACTGTTAAAGATATTGCAGACGCAGCTGTGATGAAGTCAGGCATAGACAAAGCCACACACCTCCATTTCCAAACATACGTGGACCATGATCTCATCGAACATACCTTCGCATCGAACTTGGAACAGGCCACCCGTGCTCTTTCTCTCTTGCTTGATAATGCGATGAAGTTTACCCACCCAGCTGAGGCTGCAGTGAAAGTAGCAGGAGGCATAGACAAAATGGAAAAGGCTTCGTTGAAAGTACAACCAAACGGTGAAGATAAGGTAGACTTCATCATCAGTGACACTGGTATCGGTGTTCCTCCAGAGGAAGCAGAACATATCTTCGAAGAGTTCGTACAGCTTGATGACTACTACGACGGAACAGGTATCGGACTGACCCTCGCTCGTAGCATCGCTCGCCGTCTTGGCGGAGATATCGTTCTCGACACTACCTATTCACCAGGTGCACGTTTCGTGTTTACCTTACCACTTGAAGAAAAAGCATAACAACAGACAATCAAACAACACAAATCAGACATGGAAATACAGCCGAAGATTCGTATAAAGGACATCGCAGAGATGGCGGGTGTCAGTGTAGGAACAGTAGACCGAGTGCTGCATGGACGGCAGAATGTGTCGAAACTGAGTCTGGAGAAAGTGGAGAAAGTATTGGAAGAGATCAACTACATCCCGAACCACTATGCAAGTGCTTTGGCTAGTAACAAAGTGTATAACTTCGCGGCTATCCTGCCGATGCATGAAGAGGACAGCTACTGGGCTCGCGTGGAGCTTGGACTTCGCGAGAGTGCCTCACGCTATAACGACTTCAAGATGTCGCTGAAGGTGTTCAGCTACGACCCGTTCAACGATGACTCGTTCGACATACAATGCCGCCAGTTATTGGCCTATAACCCGTGTGCGGTGGTGATTGGTCCGATATTCAACCACGCAGCGATGGTGAAGTTCACGGAGAAGCTGGAGAAGCAGGACATCCCCTACTCTCTCCTCGACTCATACTGGCCCGACCTGAATCCTGTCACCTTCTATGGTCAGGATGCCCACAGCAGTGGTGCATTCTCGGCTCGTATCATCCTGATGGCCGCAGGTAACGCGAAGAAGATAGCTTTGTTCAAGATGCTGGGCGAAGGTCGTGTGGCAAGCCGTCAGCAGCTGGAAAGGGAGAAAGGATTCCGCGACTATGTGGTTCAGCATAGTCCGAAGACAGAAATCGTGGACCTGAACCTGTACGTGTATGACAAGGAAGGCATGAAAGACTCGCTCCGTAAGTTCTTTACGGACAACAAAGACCTGAGATACGGTCTGTCGTTCAACTCGTCCATCCACGTCATCGGTAATTTCCTCAAAGACGAGATGCCCAAACATCCGCATATCACCCTGCTGGGATATGATGCGATTGACTCGAACATACAATGTATGCGTGACGGATTTGTTGACTTCCTCGTGGGACAGCATCCGCAGCATCAAGGGCGTAACTGCTTCCGTAGTATCTTCAACTATAAGGTGCTGCGCATGAAGCAGAACATGCTGCACTATGTAGGTATAGACCTCATCATGCCGGAGAACCTGGATTTCTACAAAGACTGAAGACCCCCTCTAACTCCCCCTCTATGGGGAGGATTAAAATTAAAAAAATATAGAATTGAAAGCTTGATGTTTCAACTGACCTCGGAGTATCAACCTACGGGTGACCAGCCCGAAGCAATCAGACAACTCACAGAAGGTGTGCAGCAAGGACTGCCTGCCCAAGTGTTGTTAGGTGTGACCGGATCAGGAAAGACATTCACGATTGCGAATGTCATCAACAACATCAACCGCCCTACCCTCATCCTCAGTCATAACAAGACTCTGGCGCATCAGCTCTATACGGAGATGAAGAGTTTCTTTCCGAATAACGCTGTAGAGTACTATGTGAGCTACTACGATTATTATCAGCCGGAAGCCTATCTGCCTGCGACAGATACCTATATAGAGAAAGACCTGGCCATCAACGAGGAAGTGGACCGATTGCGGATAGCCGCTACACGCTCGCTGCTCTCAGGCAGGAAGGATGTGATTGTGGTGAGTTCGGTATCGTGCATCTACGGCATGGGGTCGCCTGTAGATTTTGCAGAGAACACCATCTGCATCAAGGTGGGTCAGGCATTAGATATCAACGTATTGCTCAGAAAGTTGGTCGACAGCATGTACACACGTGATGACATCGAACTGACTCGTGGGCATTTCAACGTGAAAGGCGAAACGGTGAATGTGGCCTTGGCCTATGATGAACGTAACCTACGCATACGGTTTGCGTGGGACGAGATAGAAAGCATCGAGGAAGTAGATCCCGACCAAGGGTATGTGCTCGAACGATGCAGCGAATACAAGATATACCCGGCCAACCTGTTCACCACAACAAAGGAACGTACACTCAGCGCCATCCATCAGATAGAGGACGATCTGCACGAACGGATGCAATTCTACGAAGAACTGGGCGATACGGTGAAGAAAGACCTGATAGAAACGCGTGTGACGAACGACTTGGAGATGATTCGAGAGTTGGGACATTGTTCGGGTATAGAGAACTACTCCAGATATTTCGACGGAAGGAAACCAGGCGAACGGCCGTATTGTCTGCTCGATTTCTTTCCTGACGATTTCCTGTTGGTCGTGGATGAAAGCCACGAATCGGTACCGCAGATACGGGCGATGTATGGTGGAGACCGTCATCGGAAGCAGACGCTGGTAGAATATGGCTATCGACTGCCTGCCGCACTCGACAACCGACCTCTTACGTTTGATGAGTTTGAATCGATGACCCACCAGACCATCTACATGTCGGCAACTCCTGCCGACTACGAGTTGCAGAAGTCAGAAGGAGTGGTAGCAGAACAGGTGATTCGTCCTACAGGACTGCTCGACCCTGAGATAGAAATGCGTCCGACCGCCAATCAGATTGACGACCTGATGGAAGAGATACAGCTCAGAGTGGAAAACGAAGAGCGGGTGCTGGTCACAACGATTTCGAAACGGATGGCCGAAGAGCTGGCTGAGTATCTGTTGGAAAACGGTGTACGCTGTACGTATATCCATAGCGACGTAGATACATTCGAGCGTGTGAACATCCTCAACCAACTGAGGAAAGGAGAGATTGATGTGCTGGTGGGTGTGAACCTGCTGCGAGAAGGATTGGATTTGCCTGAGGTGTCGCTCGTAGCTATTCTCGATGCCGACAAAGAAGGGTTCCTTCGCAGCTATCGTTCGCTCACACAAACCATCGGACGTGCAGCGCGTAACATCAACGGAAAAGCAATTCTCTATTGCGACAAGGAGACAGACAGCATTCACAAGACAATCGAGGAGACCAACCGCCGTCGTGCCAAGCAGATGGCGTACAACCAAGAACACGGTATCACGCCAACACAAATCCGCAAAGCCCAGCACGATATAGCAGAGGGAAAACATGTGGATTATGTGGGTAAGGCATACATCGAGGAATCGTTCGTCAAAGCTGCAGAAGACCCTGTGGTCTTGAAGATGGATGCAGAAGCTCTCGAGAAAACCATCGAGCATACTCGTACACTCATGCAGAAAGCGGCGAAGAAGCTCGACTTCATCCTGGCTGCACAATACCGAGATGAGATGCTGAAGCTGGAAGAGATACGCAAGTTACGCCTTTAGCAATTAACCAAATTACGAAATAACGATATAACGAAATAACGAAAATGTTAAACAGTATCTTTCGTTTCATCAAAAACTGGGCATTAGCCGTCTCCATGGTGGTTGGCGTGGTGTCGTATTTCGTGTATGTGAATATACACGCACTCGACCACATACACCAGTTGGTGAACGACATTATCAGCGTGGTTCAACCTGGACTGATTTTCATGATGCTGTTCTTTGCATTCTGCAAGGTGGAGCCTAAAGCGTTACGTCCACATGCCTGGCAGCTGAAACTCATCGGTATTCAGGCCATCACTTTCATCCTGCTGGCCCTCCCTGTCATCTTTGTACCAACCATCACGGGACGTGTCATCATCGAGAGTGCTATGATTTGTATGATATGCCCTACAGCCACAGCTGCTTCGGTGATAACAACCAAACTACATGGTAACATGAATTGTGTGGTGAGTTACACCTGCGTCATCAATCTTATTGCAGCTATTCTCATTCCGGCTGTCGTTTCGCTCTTACACAGCGGAGCCAACAATTTGGACTTCATCACCTCATTCACCATTATCATCGGACGCGTGTTCCCACTCCTCATATTACCCCTGCTTTTAGCATTCGGCATCCGCTACATGCTCCCTAAGTTCCATCGCTATTTGGCAAGTATCAGCTACATCTCGTTCCATCTGTGGATGGTTTCGCTGGCCATCTCCATAGCGATTGCAACGAAAGCAATTGTTCATAGTCATGAAACTATTCTCACCTATTGGGGTATCGCTTTCGTATCGATGGTTGCATGTGCCCTGCAATTCTACTTAGGCAGAGTTGTAGGTCGTCATCACGGAGAACCCGTCGCAGGAGCCCAGAGTCTGGGACAAAAAAACACGGCATTCGCCATTTGGGTAGGCTACACATTTATGAACCCCGTAACAGCCTTAGCTGGAGGTTTCTATCTTGTGTGGCACAATATCGTCAATTCGTGGCAGCTGTATAAAGAAAGAGGTAAGAGGTAAGAGGTAAGCGGTGAGAGGTAAGAGGTGAGAGGTGAGAGGTGAGAAGTAAGAGGTGAGAAGTGAGAAGTGAGAGGTAAGAGGAAAGAGGTGAGAGGTGAGAGGTAAGAGGTGAGAGGTGAGAAGTGAGAGGTAAGAAGTGAGAGGTGAGAAGTGACAGTTGATAGGTGATTAATAACGAAATAACGAAATAACGAAATAACGTAATAACGAAATAACGAAAAACGAAATGAGATTAGTTAAACTTGCCATCTTATGGTTGCTTGCCCTCACGATGCAAGCCCAACACAAAAGCGTAGTGGACCGCTATGTCGATTCGCTGAGATTGGCCATGAGTCAGAAGAGCTACGAACTGAGCAACGATTACGATGTCAGTCCTTATTACTACCAGATGTTTTTCCCCTCGACCTACTACTCTAATGTAACACGTAGTGTCCTCTCTCTTGATTCTGCGGCACAGACACCGATGAACCTACAGTTGTTGCGAATCTATGCCAGCCGTCCTTCGCTCGTCAATCACTACGACGAACAATTCAAGAACGAAGCGTTGCTCGAGGCATCAAGGTCAGCGTCTGACAAGTCAAACGCCGATCTGAAGAAAGAAATCAACAGCGCTATCTCATCAAGCTCGAAAAATCGGGTCGACAAAGACGATTTCGATATCGGTCTGCAGGTTGTCAAGCCCAACTTCTGGAAGACCGCAGGTAACTTCTCTTTGAAATTCACCCAGAACTACTTCTCAGAGAACTGGTATCAGGGAGGCAACAACAACCAAACAATGTTGGCAACCCTCAACCTCTCGGCCATCTACAACGACACCAAGAAGATTACGTGGGAGAACCGTCTGGATGTACGACTTGGATTTATCACAACACCATCGGATACCTGTCATACCTTCCTGACGAATAACGACAAGCTGCAACTGAACACCAAGTTAGGTGTGAAAGCAGCCAAGAACTGGAACTACACCGTATCGGGTGAAGCGAAGACCCAGATGATGGGTGGTTACAGAACCAATAACCGGTTGAAATTCTCGGATTTCCTCTCACCATTGGATGTATCTCTGTCAATCGGTATGGACTTTAAGCCCAAACTCAAGAACAACAACACCCTGTCCGTAGCTTTGCTGCCGCTTTCATATAAGATGCGATATATCCGTTCGCATAATGAGAACATCCATAAAGTCAATAGTTTTGTAAACCGGACGTTGAAGCAAGACTACGGTTCGCGTTTGGAGGTCAACTGTAAGTTCACGATTGTCAAGAACCTCACATGGAAATGCCGCAGCTACGCGTTTACCTCATACAAGTATGTCGAAGCCGAAATGGAGAATATCTTCACCTTCGAATTCTCGAAATACATCTCAACAGATTTGTACACCCTTTGGCGATTCGACGACAACCGCCCAATGAAGTTCTACGATGACAACCTCGGATATTTCCAGTTCAAGGAGTATATCACGTTAGGACTTAAATATGATTTCTAAAAGCATGTGATTCTGGAATATTCTATATCAGATACCGTCTTGACCATTCATGAGAGTTGGCAGCAGAACTCTTTGCGTGGCATGCTGCAAACCCTGCAGACTATCAGGCATGAACAGGAAGGAATGGGCTATCATATTCTTCTACGTACAGATCGTAGCATCATAGAGGAATGGATAGTCCATAATTACTTCTATGATTTGCATGTGTTGCGGCCACATACTCGTACGGTAGATTTGGAATACCCCCAACGATGGTATTTCCGTATAGCCTATCATTTGATTGCAAAGTTCAATTATCGTATCAGCAGGTAAAAGAGAAAAACGAATAGAGAAAATTAAAAAACTCCTAACTTCTAACTCCTAACTCCTAACTTTTTTCTATCTTTGCAGAACCAAGAACGAAATTAAAATATATAATCAAATCAACTATGAGTAAATGTTTAAAACTAGTGGCAATACTGCTCTGTGTCTCTGGTGCTACATCGGCACAGGTGCCAGTTGACACACTACAGTCGGACAACTTCGACTTTACCTTTTCTGAGAGTCAGTTGGATGATGACAATGATGCGTTACAAGCCGTTTCTACCATCACGTCAACAAACAACGACCCATATCTGGGAGAGGTAGGCTACAGGTTAAGTCCGATGCGTTTTAGGATTCGTGCATACGACAACATGTACGAGCAGACTTATTTGAACGGGCTGCTAATGAACGACGTGGAAACAGGTCGGTTCCAACACAGCATGATAGGCGGAATGAACGATGCTACACGTAACAACGAAGGCGTTGCAGGTTTCGAGTACAACACCTTCGGTCTCACGACGATTGGTGGAGCATCGAACATAAACATGCGTGCCTCTGCTTTTGCCGCAGGAAACAAGATTACCCTCACGGGAACTAACCGTAACTATGTGCTTCGTGGCATGTACACTTTCGCAACTGGTTTGATGGATAACGGATGGGCATTTGCGGGTACTGTCGGTTACAGATGGGCCAAGGAAGGTGTGATAGAAGGAACCTTCTACAACTCTCTGTCGTATCTGTTGTCTGTCGAGAAACTGTTGGGTAACCACAGTCTTTCACTCGTCACCTTCGGTTCTCCAACCGAACGTGCACAGCAAGGTGCTTCGACAGAAGAGGCCTATTGGTTGGCAAACTCACACTATTACAATCCATACTGGGGCTACCAGAACGGCAAAAAGCGTAATCAGCGTGTTACGCATGAATTCGAGCCGACTGCAATCCTCACTTGGGATTGGAAGATTGACGATAGCAAGAAACTCGCCACCAGTGCAGGTGTGAAGTACAGCCGTTTCAGCACTTCGTCTTTGGGTTGGAACGGTAATGCGTACGATCCTCGTCCCGACTACTACAAGAACCTGCCAAGTAGCATCTTCGATGTGTACGACCTGGAAAACAAGAACAACCCTGATTTCCTGCATGACAACCCCTACTTCCTGAGCCAGTATAACGACCTGTATAATTTCTGGACGTCCAGCGAAGCCAATCGTCAAATCAACTGGGACCGTATGTACTATGTGAACAGCATTCAGAACCAGAGCGGAGATGAGACGCTCTATTATCTGGAGCGCCGTCATAACGACCAATTGGTATTCACTTTCAACTCAACCTTCAATCACAACATCGACATCAACAACAAATACTCGTTGGGAATCATCCTGAACCATACGAAAGGCATGCATTATAAGACGATGGATGATCTGCTGGGCGGAGAATACTATTACGACTACGATAAGTTCAGTGCCAA
This sequence comes from Bacteroidaceae bacterium, assembly GCA_017616445.1. Taxonomy (GTDB): domain Bacteria; phylum Bacteroidota; class Bacteroidia; order Bacteroidales; family Bacteroidaceae; genus Colivivens. The sequence goes on along the minus strand of JAFZYE010000078.1, from coordinate 20,650 downwards.
CGAATACGGAAAAAGTTCATCAGAAGCAGCAAACGACCTGCGCAACCCATTCAAACGTATTTACGAAGGTGATAAGTTTGGCTACAATTATAACATCAACGTCAATAAAGCAAAAGCATGGGGTGTGATTCAGCATACGAATGGTATGTTTGACATCATGCATGGTCTGTATATCGAAGGCACAACCATTGAGCGTGACGGTAAGATGCAAAACGGACGCGCCCCTCAGAACTCCTACGGTTCGAGCGGAACAGCTAAGTTCCTCGGAGGAGGCGGTAAGTTGCTGATGACTCTCCGTCCGTTTGTAGGCAACACAATCTCATTAGGATTAGGTTGGGACACCCAGGCACCACTTGCCCGCAATGCCTTCGTGGCACCACGAATGCAAAGTAACTTCATAGACAACCTTCATAACGAGGACATCTTCAGTTCAGAACTCAGTTGGAAATTCCATTTTGGCAGTCTCACAGGTAAGTTCACAGGATTCTTCACACGATTCAAGAACCAGGTGGAGCAGACTGCATTCTACAATGATCAGGAAAACCGATTCACCTACCTCACGATGACGGGTGTCAGCAAGGAGCACTACGGACTTGAAGGAGCACTGGTATTCCGAGTAAACAGCAAACTGTCGTTCGACCTCGTTGGAACCATCAGCGATGCGAAGTATATTGATAATCCATACGCACAGGTGAACTACGAAGGAATGAACTCTGCGACCAATGAGTCACTGAACGAATGGCTCAATCCTATCACCGATGCCAACATGCCGCTGCGTGTCATCATGAAAGACATCAAGGTGGGAGGAACACCACTTACTGCAGCCAGCTTTGGTGTGAACTACAACATTAACAACTGGTTCCTCGAAATGAACGTAAACTACTACGACAGGGTCTATCTGGAATATTCTGCTTACCGTCGTCTGAGTAACGTATTGACCAACTACACAGCCATCGGTAGTCTGAACGGAACCCCTGTATTCAATATTGATGACGGAACAGGTCGTTCCAGCCAACAGATATTGGCTGAAGACGGAGGTGTCCTGTTTGACACAAACGGCAACTACCTCGGCGCTTACAGTCCAAGTCTTGAGAAGTTCAAGGGCGGTTTCATGCTCGACGCAGCTATCGGCAAGAATATCCGTCTGAATGGAGGACGATCCATCTCTATCAACCTCTCTTTACAGAACATCACGAACAACACCAATCTCCGCTCAGGAGGTTTCGAACAGAATCGTGACGACTATTACCGTAAAGAGGGCGCTGCTGACGTGGCAAAAGCATACAAGTTCTCAAAGAACTCCAAGTACTTCTATGCTAATGCATTCAATGCTTTCCTTAGTATTAATTACAAATTCTAAAAGATGGTGTATATGAAAAGAAATATATTTCACATAGGAACATGGATGCTCATGTCTGTCGGCCTCATGATGGTTTCATGTATGGACGAATACGATGCTCCGGATGTAAGTAACGGCTCCGTCACGAAGGAAACATCAGTTGGTGACGTCACGATCAGCATCAATAACCTCAAGGAAAAATATGCAAGCGTGTTCACACAGAACAATGCGTTCATCTTGATAGAGGATGACGAAATCATAGAAGGCGTTATTGTTGCGAACGACAAGGGTGGAAATTTCCATCAGACATTGATGTTAGCCGAATACAACGCAGAGAAAGACTTCGTTGACCCGTCAAATGCGATTGTTCTGTCGGTCAAGAACACATGTCTCTATCCTTATTTCCCTTACGGACAGATGGTTCGTGTGAATCTCAATGGATTGTATGTCGGTTGCTACAGCAAACTGCCGAAGATAGGTCAGCCTTACTATACCAGCAGCAACAACCTGCGACTTGGCCCTATCCTCTTCGAGCGCTGCAAGTCGAATATCTACCTTGTCGGCAAACCTTCTGATTACATCAGCAAGATTCACCCGTTAGAGCTGAAGGATGACAGTCACGAGTTGTTCCAAAACAAATCGTACCAGAACTACAAGAACTCACCTATGCTCGTAACCGTAACAGGTAAGTTTGAGTATGGTAACGACGTGACCATCCTCGCACCTGATGAGGCAAAAGATGCCGGTCAGGGTGTCGACCGCGATTTCAAGATAGGAAATACCACCATCACCGTTCGTACAAGCACACAGAACGATGTGTCGTTCCTCAAGATGCCGAAAGCAGCCGTCCGACTCACAGGTATGATGACATACTACGACGGATGGCAACTGCAGCTTCGTTCGGTTGACGATATGGAGATAATCAGTGAATAACAAACGATAAGATAACTAAAAACGATACGATATGAAAAAATTACTATCATTAGTATGTGTAGCAGTCATGATGGTGTTCACGGCTTGTGAAGACGTACCTGCTCCATACATCATCCATTCAGAAGGGGGTTCTACAATCTTCAGTGAATCCTTCGCATCATCCCTTGGAAAATTCAAGTCCAAGTCTGCCAGCGGCAATCTTAGCTGGTATTGTGACTATAGTAGCGCTATCGTTACTGGATATAAGGATTTTAATGGTGACGGAACGAAAGAGAACCAATCGGGCGAGACATATCTCGTCAGTCCGGTGATACATCTCGAAAACGTCGACTCTGCGTATATTAGCTTCAGCCAGGCTATCAAATTCGAGAAATCTACTATTCAGACCGACCACAAGCTACTGATTTCTTCCAACTATGCTGGCGATGTGTCAGCTGCCACATGGACAGAACTGCCGATGGCATACGATGGTTTAGGAGGAAGTGGTGATTTCACGTTCGTAGACCAGAAAATCCAGATTCCTCAAGAATTCATGGGCAAAAGCATCGTGATAGCGCTGAAACATATTGCATACGAGTCATACTCCAGTACTTGGGAAGTTAAGAACCTGAAGGTGATGAAAGGTACGGTCGAAACAACTCCTGAGCCTACCCCACAGCCAACAGAAGAGTACACGTTGCCATTTACCAACTATAGTCTCAACGAAGGCTTCACCGTCGTGACTGAGAAGGGAATCGCTTGGAGTCTTGGCAAAACATACGCGAAAGCTTCAGGATATGCAAACAACTCAACTTCTGCCACCGTATCATGGCTCATTTCGCCAGCTATCAACACCACAAAGGCAGAGGGAAATGATGATGCCGTCGTTGTCGACTTCGATTATGTGCTACGCTATGTAGTAGCTGGAACAGACCCTGCTGCCTTCCACAAACTCTATGCAACTACTGACTTCGATGGAGATGTAAAGACAGCTACATGGATTGACCTCGGATTCCAACCAGTTGAGTCTTCAACCAAAGACTGGACATTCTATTCCGCTCCTACCCTCACACTCCCTGAACAGCTTGTCGGTCAGGAGAAAGTCTGGTTCGCATTCCGATTCGAATGTAACGCCCAGAACTCAACTACCTGGGAGCTTCAGAACTTCAAGGTACATCAGGCAGGCAACAACGATCCCGACAACCCTGACAATCCCGACAACCCTGATATCCCTGAGCCATCAGGCGATAACCTCATCGCAAACGGAACATGCGAAGCATGGAACGGAAATACACCAATCTATTGGGTATCGACTACAAAAGCGTCATCAGCTACGATCAGTCAGTCCGAAGATCATCACAGCGGAAGCTATTCTATTAAGATTGCAGGCGACCCGAAGGCAAACAAACGTCTGGCATACAAAGAAATCACACTCAAAGCAGGTACCTACAACTTCAAGTTCTATGCCAAGGCTGCTACATCTTCTGTGGCAAGCGTACGTCCTGGATATGTGCCAGTCAAAGAAGGAAAAGTTGGCGACTATGTTTATGGTGATTATGTCAATAACATCACCAACAGTGAATGGGTTGAGGTCAACCATAGTTTCAAACTCACTGGTGAGACAACCATCAACCTTGTTGTGATGAATCCAAAGGGCACGGGAACAGATGTACTCTTCGATGATGCAGAACTCACCACCACAGATGGCGGACTGGTAACTGGTGGCGACGATAATGGAGGTGACGACAACGGTGGTGATGACAACGGTGGAGATGATAACACATCCAGCCTTCCATACAGTATCAACTTCACATCATCTATTGAGGGTTGGACTACCAACGACGTCAACCTGAACGGGTTGAACTTCGTATGGAAGCAGGACAATACCTACGGCATGAAGGCATCGGCCTACTACAACAAAACCAACTACGCAGCCGAATCAGACTTCATCAGCCCGGAATTCACTATTCCTGCTACGGGTGCTACGCTGTCATTGAGTCATGCACTCAACCACCTGAACAATAACCCACGTGCTGATTTCGTATCTGTACAGGCTGTGCTTGCCACAGGAGGAAGAGAGGAGATAACGCTCTCTGCTTGGCCTGCAGGTAAGGACTTCAACTATATCGATGCAACAGCAAATCTTGAGGCGTATGCTGGCCAGACCATCAAGATTGCATTGCACTACAAGAGTTCATCCGCTTGTGCTCCTACATGGGAAATCAAGACGTTGAGTATTAAGTAAGAACGGCAAAAAAGGCTAAAGCAAGACCCTCTCATTTGAGGGTCTCTTTAGCTAATTTTAGTAGCAATGTGAATTTTTTCTCCATTTCCACTTGACTTTTTCGGTTTTGTGCGTTAATATAATAATAAGGTAATGTATAACTCCTAATTTATAAACATTTAGAAACATATAGAAACATGAAGACGAGAAACCTATTCACACTATTGCTATTGATGCTTCTTGCGATTGATGCTAACGCTCAGAAGTGGGAATATCGCCCACCACGCAAAACACCTCTGTCCATTACTGTGGGACCGCACATGACGTTGTCGCACATTCCTATAAGGTATGCACGAGGAACGAACCACGACCTTGGGTTCGATCTCAGCGGCACTTACCGCAACCTATACGCCAGTTACTATCACTCGCTCACCGAGAGCCATTTCACGTTCTACGGAGGTGCTCTGGGGCATACCTTCACGTTTGCCAACGATAGGAATGGAATGATTCTCTCACCCAACGTAGGCTTCGGATGGTGTGAGTTTGAGATTCCTATGATAGCCGACTACTATCACCACACCTATTATACACTGGGACTTGGAACAGATGTCCGTTTCTATATGGGACGGTTGGTGATGGGGTTCAACTATCGTTACAGTGTGGTGACTGAAGATTTCTCTGCGAATATCCACATGCTCAGTTTTAACTTCGGACTTCGATTCTAACAAACACGCTTCATGGCAGCAGTTCAACCCTATATGGATGTACAATCACTCGGTAAGCGAATCGGCGACCGAGTGTTGTTTTGGGATGTCACGTTCACCATCAACGAACGCGACCATGTCGGACTGATTGCCAAGAACGGTACAGGCAAGTCTACCCTACTCTCCATCCTGGCGGGTCATGAAGGATACGAATCGGGGCGTATCATCTTTCGTAACGACCTGAAAATCGGTTATCTCGAGCAGACACCCTCGTTCAATCCGCAGCAGACCATCATGGAGGCGGTGCTTGATCATCTCCAATGTGCTGAACACATCGACCCTACCCTTCGAGCCGAACAGATGCTCACTCGCTTTAAAATCTACGACCACACCCAACGTATCGGATCACTTAGCGGAGGACAGGTCAAGCGTGTGGCGCTTGCCAAGATACTCGTCAACGAGCCCGATATGCTCATCCTCGACGAACCTACCAACCACCTCGACCTTGAGATGATTGAGTGGCTCGAAAACTACCTCAGTCGTACCACCATGAGCATCCTCATGGTCACGCACGACCGCTATTTCCTCGACCGCATCTGCTCCGTCATCATCGAGATGGACGACTCGCGCATCTACACCTATCGAGGCAACTACAGCTATTACCTTGAGAAACGTCAGGAGCGGCTCGACAACCTATCGACAGAGATTGAGCGGGCCAACAACTTATATCGTACCGAACTCGAATGGATGCGACGCATGCCGCAAGCCCGAGGCCATAAGGCACGCTATCGTGAGGAAGCCTTTTACGAACTCGAGAAGATTGCCCGCCAACGAATCAACGAACGGAATGTACGTCTCGAAACGGGTGGCAGCTATATAGGAAGTAAGATTTTCATTGCGAAGGATGTGTGTAAAGCGTTCGACGACAACATCATCCTCAGCCACTTCAACTACACCTTCTCACGTTACGAGAAGTTGGGTATCGTAGGTAATAACGGCACAGGAAAGTCCACCTTCATCAAGACCCTCCTCGGAGTCGAGCCCATCGATTCAGGCTCTTACGACATCGGGCAGACGGTACGCTTCGGCTATTACTCACAGGAGGGACTATCGTTTCGTGAAAACCAGAAAGTGATTGATGCCGTACGCGACATTGCAGAATATGTGGACCTTGGAAACGGACAACGACTCAGTGCCAGCCAGTTCCTACAGCATTTCCTCTTTACTCCAGAAGAGCAACACACCTACATCGCCAAGCTCAGCGGTGGCGAACGACGTAGGCTCTACCTCTGTACGGTGCTGATGCGCAACCCCAACTTCCTCATACTCGACGAGCCGACCAACGACCTTGACATCGTCACTCTGCAAATCCTCGAGGAATACCTGCAGAACTTCCGCGGCTGCATCATCATCGTCAGCCACGACCGCTACTTCATGGATAAGGTGGTCGATCACATCCTCGTCTTCAAGGGACAAGGTGACATACACGACTTCCCAGGCAACTACACCCAATACCGCGAGTGGAAAAACCTTGAAAAGACACAACAACCAACACAATCCACTCCCCTCCCTCATCCCCCTCGGGGGACAAAGCCCCTCAGGGCTGAGGGGGGACAAGACCGTTTTCTCTCCCTTCGCACTCCCCTCAAGGGGAGAGAAGGGAGGGGCACAGGGGGTGGGTCTTGGGGGTCTTCCCCTCGTCCCCGCAAACTCTCCTTCAAGGAAAAGCAACTCATGGCTCAGCTCGAAGCCGACATCGAACGCCTCGAAGCAGAGAAGAAAGACATCGAAGCCAAACTAAGTGGAGGAACCATCGAAGTCAGCAAAATTGTTGAACTATCGAAACGGCTCCCCCTACTCAATGAAGAATTGGATGAAAAATCTATGCAGTGGCTTGAACTCAGCGAGATTTAATCAAACGCATTAATGCGATAGCTGAATGAGATGACGAACATAGAAGTGTCGCCGTATGTGCGGCTCTCGTTCCACGTTGTTCCGTTCATCGAGGCATTGAATCCGTTGTACGAGTTCAGGATGTCGCGCCAGTTCACACCAATCGTTGCCAGTTTACGTTTCAGGAAGTGATACTCAGCCCTGAGGTTCAACAGACACTCCGTCTTGTTGGCAGCAGCCATCTCATAGCCGAATGGTTTGTTGAAGTCGCATTCGATTCCCAGTTCCAATCCGAACGGAGCCTCATAGCTGATGTCTGCATTCGCATTGATGGCCTGACCTTTTGTAGCTGTGGTCAGATAGTCACTCTTGCTGTGGTTCATTGAATAGCCAACCCCTCCTCGCATCATCCAGTACTTGTTGCCGTAACTACCTGAGATAGTTGAACTGAAGTTATGATGCTTTGTTGCACTCTTCCACGGTTCGTTGTCAGTCAGGTTCTGCACATACGACACTCCGTGGTTGAACGAGTGGGTGGCATTCAGGCTGAGTGTGAAGTCGTGGATTGGAATCGTGAAATAGACATACTCGCGTGTGTTCCAGTTGCCGTTGATGTTGGCAGGTGACGTACGGCGTGCACCTGTAGACTTGTCGAGCAACGTGAGTGTGGTGATTTGGTTGTCTGTGAATCCGTATGCCAGTTGCAGACGCATCAACGACTTCAGCTGATACTCAATCTGGAAGTTGTGGTTGAATGCATTCTTCAGGTTCGGATTACCCACGCTGATGTTCATCGGGTCGCTGTAGTTCGTCACATGTGAAAGCTGCTCCACATCAGGCAGTACATTCGAACCCGTATAACGTACTGTGTACTTGTCTTTCTTCACATTGAGCGTGTAGTTGGCATTAAACGACAACCGAACACCCTTGTTTTCGATATGCTCGTTGTTGCCATACTGGTCGTTGTCGATGGTCATCTTACGAGGCGATACCTGAACCGAAGTATTGAGTCGCGATTTCTTGTCGCTATAGAAATACGACAGTTCAAACCTCTGTTCAAAGTTGCGGTTGCGCTTATCGTAGTGAAGGCTGTCCACCTGTGCGTATGTTCCGTCAGCCAGGATGTCCTCATAGTTCTGGGTGCTCGTATTAGTAGCGTAATTAATACCGTAGCCAATGCTGAGATACGAGTTGACACGATCTTCGTCATCCATTCCCATGTATCCATATCCACCTATCCTGCGGCTATAACGCAGCATGATGTCATGCGAGTTATTACGGTTTGGCGTCAAGATGCGGTGGTTCACATCACTAATGCTGTCACGCTGGACGAACCTGCTGTACGACTTATTATAAGATGTGTTCGTTCCGTCGCTGTGATTGACACCATAGTTGAGGCTCAACTCATTGTTGTGTTCTTCGTCGAAAGCATAGTTCAAGCTGAAGTTACCGTTCACCGATTTGTTGTCGCCGTTCGATGAGTTAATCTGACGAGTCGTGCGCACCAATCCCTCACCTTCGTACGAAACGGTATCATTTGACTCACTGTAACCCTTCGTGTCCGACTTGTCCATATTGACATTTGCGTTGAAATACAGTTTTTCGCTGATACGGGCAAACGAATTGATTCCCCCACTCCAGTTTTTGCTTTGATTGCTGTTGAACGACTCATTCATCGAGTTCTGCGTATAATCAGGCAAGAACTCCTTCGTGTAGCTGTCGTTCTTCGTCTCGTTGCGGTTATAGTTATGGTTGGCATTGGCGCTCACAGAAGCCTTGTCGTTGAAGTTATACTCCGCCATCAAGTTGCCAAATGTACGCACCGACTTCAACTGATAAGTACCCTCATCAGGAATGTCCTGCGTGTTGAAGCTGCCATTCAGCTGCAAGCCCTTCTGTCTCCACATGCTGATATTGCCGCCAAAACCATAGTGGTTGAACTTCTCGGTGGTCGATGCGTTCAGTTCAGCGAAGATTGTACCCGACATCGGTTCCTTCGTCTCCATATCCATCACCAAGTGCTTCTCGCTCTTCACGTCGAGCGTATCTTTCAGCTCCTCATAGATGCTCAGGCTCTTCAGCTTCTCGTGAGGCATGTTGTTCAACGCGATGCTCATATCGTGCTTGAAGAACGAGTCACCGTTGAGTTTGATTTCCTCGATGTCCTTGCCCATATAAGTCATCTTACCACTTTCGTACTTCAATCCAGGCAGACGGCGCACGAGGTCGAGCAGCACACTACCCGAAGGCATCTCATACGCATCCGCATTGAAGATGACCGTATCGCCACGCTGGTACATACGCTTCAACTCCGCTACCACCTCAGCCTCGGCAATCGTCATAGGCTTGCTGCGCAGCACCACAGAGTCAATCTTTATGTTGTACTTATCCACACCATTCTCCTTCGTCTTCTCAGGCGAATAAATCTTCTCGAACGTATCCATACCAACGTATGTGATTGTCACCTTCACACGAGTGTCCTTCAAGCGCTCACGCAGAGGCAACCACACATCAAAAACGCCGTCCTTCCATACCGACTGGCCGTCCATCTTCGTGGTGTCGCCCAGACAAACCACTTTCACGTTCGCACCCTGCAGCGGATAAGGCTTCGGCTCAAACTCGTCCGATCCATACACTTTACCCGATACCTCGTATATCTGCTTGTAAGCAGTACGCATATACGCATTCATCTCAGGCGAATCCCACTGAGCATACAGATTCATACACGTTGCAACAACTGCAACAAAACTCAATACACGCTTATTCATCTTATTATTTTCAATTTAGCTATTTGGATCTTTACCTATTCATCAGTACTTTTCATTTTTTTAGCTCTCCCCTTTCAAGGGGAGCGGGGAGAGGATCTTCTCCTTAGTCATTCTCATCCAGCTGAAATATATTCTCTACCGGTTTACTAAACACACGGGCAAGCTTCAGCGACAAAGTCGTCGAAGGCACATAGTTGCCCTTCTCAATCGCATTGATCGTCTGGCGACTCACACCCACCAGTTCCGCCAATTGCTGTTGCGTGAAATCCATGATGGCACGCTCCACCTTCAAACTATTCTTCATATAGTCATTATATTTATCAGGAGTTATCGCTTCGTTAAACGTTACTATTGCAATCATTCGTCTGTCACTCCTGTACTCCTGCAACTCCTGTAACTCCTTTATTACCTACTAACCTTAATTCTCCTTTCTAAATTTATAAAGTGCCCAATTGTACTTAATGATAAAAAATAAGAAAGTCGAGAACGGATAGACCGCCATACAGAGCAGGTAAGACCCACCATATATAAATAAGGTGGTGATGAGCACCAGAATCATGTTCACCATCAACGCCCATACAAGCGACTGCACACGGATGTGAGCAATGAACTCATCCTCCACCTTCTCGCGCGAGAAAGCCACAAACACACAACCCACACACATCAGCGTCATCACAATCTCAAACCATCCGGCATACGCTGTCTGAATGCCGAAATGAAACTTCTCAGGGTCTTCCCCCATGCCAGGAGTCAGGCTCAACATCGGAATGCAGACGAAATCAGCCACAGGTTCACATAACCAACAAGCCACATAATAGACCAAGGCAATCGCCAACAGCGCGTAACCTATTTTCCGAAATACCGGTGCAAACAAATAATTCTTTACCATCTTTATATTTACTATTTAATTATTTACCATTTAGAGGTGAGTGGTGAGAGGTGAGAGGTGAGAGACATGTTCGCAGATGTTAACACCCAGTGGTATCCTCTTACCTCATACTCCTTACCTCTTACCTCTGTTTTCTTTGAAAACCGCTGCAAAGTAAAGCAAATTTTTCTAAATGTCAAGCATATTTGACAAAAAGTTACGTAAACTTAACCTTATTTAACAGTTTTAGCCATAATTTTATTGAAAACATATACGTTCAACGACAAAAGAACAGCTCAAACAAAAAATGAGAGAGAGCAACGAATCACTCTCTCCATTCTTACATTTTTCTTTTAGAAGTTATCGGCCTGTACTCCTGCCACTCCTGTCACTCCTAATTTTTTCATTTTTACATTCTACATTTTACATCTTACATGTGAACACCTGCTGTCGATTGGGACCTGTCCGTTTGTACGAAACATGAATCCACTTCGAGCCGTTCGGACGGGTTTCCCAGATGAGTTGGTCGAACACCAGGTTGTCCACCATCCACAGGTACCACTCCCGCAATCGCTTTGCTCCCTGCTTACTGTAGATGTCGGCAGCCTGACCATACATGTGCTGCGACTTCTGGGCACCTTTCACGCAGTTGTTTAGGTAGTAGCACCTATACCCGCTACTGATATACACAGGCTCTCCGAACTGTTGTCTGAGTGGTTCCAGCACGTTCTCACACAGTGCCTGCATATTCGCCAACTGCACAGGCGTAATGTCTTCATTATCAATTCCTCTCTTCGCAGCAGTTTCGCTGCGGGTAAACTCCTTCACTTTAAAGTGAGGAGATAGTTTCATTTCAGCTGGATATTTCATAATCTCTTTTTTTTTGTGGTGAGAGGTTAGAGGTGAGAGGGAGCCCCCTCCCTACTCCCCCAAGGGGGAGTGTTAACATTCTACATTTTACATTCTACATTATGCATTATGCATTGTCTTACCTCTTACTCCTTACCTCTTACCTCTTTTATTTAAGGGTCTTCTTTTTATTCACATTAATCGGCGTACTATTCGGAAATGCGATGCTGTAGGCCCTGTCAAGGGCTTTGAGACTCACTTGACGCATGCCGATGTCGAGGGTGACAGAGACGAGAGCTCTTAGGAACTCACGATGTTTACGTGGGTAGAGTTTAGGCGGTGGCAGTGCATCATAACCATAGACTTGCTGGTCATCGACAACCGTGCGGTTGCAGACTTCCCAGATGAAGTCGTCCGTTGCGCGTGTGCCATACCACTCCTTCAGGATGTTCCGAATGCAGTACCGCTTATACTGACTTGCGAGGAGGCGTCTCGTGCGCTCCAGCCGTAGCCAGAGCTGCACGAAACATTGTTGGGTATTTTCTATCTTCATAATCAAAAACCTTAATGACTAATGACTTAATGACTAATGACATTCCACAGCCATCTTCCTATATCGGTTTACATCTGTTTTCGAAACAAGCCCCTGTCTCTTCCAGTTCTTCAGCATCTGTTGCACCGTGTTGTGAGTGACACCCGCACCCTTGATGGCGATGCTGTGCTGCATAGCTTGTTCAAAACTGAATTCTACGTCCAGACGTTCGTAGATAGAGTCGTTCTTACCTATTCGCTGGCGGTCATTGCTTCCTGCATAGTCACGACTGGTGAATGCGTTCTCGATGCGGTCGCGGAAGAAGTGGAGGGCGTTCTCCATCAGTGAGTCAGCGATGACATCGAAGGCTTCCAACATCTGAGGTGTCTGGGCTTTCAGCAGCAGCTCTTTCCAGAGGTTCGGATGCGACTTCAGGCGACTCTCTGCGCCATTCAATCCATGCTTCTGAATGAGGGTCTCACATACCTTGCATAGCATGATGCAACAGGTCATTCGTTGGGCTGTGACACAGACACGGAAGCGTTGGCGCGCCTTGATCCTATCATCGTTCTTCATGGTTTCCAGACGATTGACCTCCAACCATTCACGACCCTTTGCTTCGAGTTTCGGCAGTACCACTTCGCCATACATCAGGGGCAACAAGTGAGCAACCTGCTGGATACGGTCCGACTGGCGTTCTGTCAGCACATGAGGCTTGTCTTCGAGTGGCGAGAAAGTGTTGTCTGGGGTACGTGCTACTGCGATACGGCTCTGAAAACCATCGGTGTAGTTGCGCACAACACGGTAGAGGGCATCAGGTGTACCACACATGGTGACGTTCCACAACAAGTGTTCGATATGTACATTTACTGCCTCCAGGCTTTTGGCCTCACGATCGAACTTGCTTCCGTCGTAACTCTCACGCAACATCACTGAGAAATCGCTGATGGCTGTCTTCAGCTTCTGAGCCACTGTGTCGGCTTCTGGCGTGAACGAATAGGCATGTTTGCCTTCCGTATTCGCCAGTCGCTCAGCAAGCTTGGCCACTGTAGTGTTCAAGGTGACGTAACGTATCGGTAATTTGGGTTCTTCAGGCTGTTCTTTCTTGTTCTTCGCGGCCTGTTTCTTTGTGCGGAATTCCTCCTCTTGTTGCAAGTACATCTTGTCCACAGCTGCCACCTCACTCATCCAGGCATCGACCACAGGATCGATGTCACCCTTTCCGCTTGCAAAGTCACCTGCGATGTAGGCAATCAGGTTCAGACCCCTTTTACGGCCATGCACATCGAGCACTACACCTGTAGCCAATGCTCCGATGCAGGGACAGATAGCTGTCACGACAGGCATTGCTAACTGAGGACCAACTGCTTCTATCGAATCCTTCACACCTTGCGGCATTTTAGGTAAACAGACCCCCTCCGACTCCCCCTCTATGGGGAGAGTGTCCTCCTCCAACTCTCCTGAATAGGGGAGGGAATCGTCGTCCAGTGCACCCACCTTTCTCAGTGCCTCCTGCATCTTCTTGGGAATGTTCTTGTAGAAGTCGAAGCCCTGTGCACTCTTCACGGTCTGAGCCACATTCTCACCACGTTCCTCGATGATTTCCTGAACGAAAGGCGTCTCACGCAGAATCTTCTCTATCAACCCTGCATCGTTCTCTGTGATGTATCGCAGGTGGTCAGCTAAGTACAGCGATGTGCGATGTCTGTCACCCTCCTTCACCTTCTTGCCACCCAGCCAAGCCTCCACAATCTTTGAATAAGGTACGCCATGATACTCAGAAGGGTATTCACGCTCCTCCTCTAAGTTAGAGGAGGGGGACCGCTTTGCGGTGGAGGAGTCTGTCTTTCTCCCCTTAGAGGGGGAGATGTCCTTTGGGACAGAGGGGGTCTGCTCTATCTTGAATATCTCAGGATCAAGATAGAAAAGCTCGTTGTTGGTCGTTGTGAAAAACACCCTCGTAATGTCTTTTGCACCTTCATCGTAAGGTACTCCAAGCAGTTCGCTCGCCCATTTCAGATTCTCTTCCTGAGAGAGTTCTGGGTGGCGACGGAACACCAAGTGATAGCCCTTACCGCGTGCGCTCCCTTCGAGCATCAGCAATCCCAGTTCAGCTGCCTTAGCCAAGATGTTGTCCTTCACTGCCTCCAGCTCGTTGTCGGCAATGTGGTCGATGTCCATACCTACGGTCGTGCTCATACGAGTTGTGCCTTTCAGCGAACCATCGTCATTAGGCAGACAGCTATAGTTCATCTGCTCCAACTTCATCTTCTGAGTCTCGTCACCATCACGAATGGCCTTCATCACCGTCTTCTGTTTAGCCGAGTTACGGAGATTACGGTACTCCGTTTCCGTAAGGACAGGGCGCATCATCTTCGCCCCATCCTTATAATTTATTCTGTGTACGCTCATAGTATTAGTTCATTTTGAAAAGTCCGATTACGTCAAGTTCAGCCATTGCCATGTTCATGTCGCTTTGCATAGCCAGCTGCACCTGAGGAATGGTCAACGTCTTCTTCACAGAGTTGAAGAACTTATAACGCTTTGGCGACTCCTTCAACCAACCGTGTTCCAGTTCTGCTATCAGCTTATCCTTCGAACGTTTGTTCTGCCGGTTATAAGCAGCAAACTCAATCAATATACTACCGTCATCTGTTGTTACCAATGCCAGACGACCTTCAACGATGCGTCCGCTTTTCAGCGTGTTCAGAACGTCCTTCTCGTTCTTAATTTCAATTTTCTTCATAATCTTGCGAATTTGTGGTTGAAGGGTTTGTGTCAGAATTTGGCCATTTTCACTACGTAGACTTCCTTCACCAACGCCTTCGCCCGATTAATATATTTTGTTATTTGAGTGGCTGTATTTCGTTTGCAACCACATCCTGGAAGTACGATCCGTTTGACTCGTGAGTTTGGAATCGCAGTGATGCTACCACGATGCAGCCTTCTGCGAACTTACATTGAGCTAAGTTGCCAAACATCGCACAGATGTACTCATCCTCGTAATCACCACCTAACTCACGGAGTCTGATCATAGACTTAGCTAACTGACCATTCTCCTGTTTCTTACTTGGAACATACACAACGCTGCTCTGTTCCACAACTTTACAAATCTTCGTTTGCATTTTTTCTCCTTTCTTTTAGTTGTTAAACAATTTGTGAATGAATTCAACTCCCGTTGGTGTCCACACCATATACGTCCGCTCCTTCTTCTCACCGTCCAGTGCATAGTAGTGGAACAGACGTTCGCAGGCATAGCCCAGCTGTTCATAGTCCCCTTTCAGCTTGTAGCGTGAGCCGTTCCAGAACTGCACTCCGATAGCCACCAGATGCAAGTTCAGGTCTTTCGTCGTCATTCCCAGAGTCTTGGCAATCTCCGATGTTGTCACGCAGTCGTCAGCAGGGAGGTTATGCCGGCTGATGGTTCGCTGCATAATCCGATTGGCCACCTCCATCACCTCGCCGTCCGTCAGCTTCTCGCCCGTGCGCATGTTCCTTGTAGGAATATACCCACCCGTGTGCGCAATCTGAGGCAACACTTCGTTCGTCACCCAGCGCTTGAACGCTTTCGCCTGGGGCAACTTCGATGAGAGAATAAGGGAGTAAAGTCCGCTTTCATTGATGATGGTTACGCGGGTTTCGTAGGCACTCTCCCGAATTGGGAGGGTGCTTCTGTCCTCCTTGTCCACGTGTTGCTGAATAGCCTTCGAGGTGTTGCTGTATCCCAGCGCCAAAGCCACATCCTTACCTACGAAGAAGACCTCACACTTCTCGTTCATCATTGTCCGGATTTCGCCGAACAACTCATGCTTAAATACTTGTAGTTCATTCATTTTATAATAAATTAATAATGTTCACGCAAGGACCATTCCTTTACGTGGCTTAGGTCTTTTCAACCTTTCGCGGTGCAAAGTTATAAGATTATTATGAGGAGGGTAAGGAAAAATAACGAAAAAGTCCGACCCGAAAAGGTCGGACTTAAACGATTTTCAAGTAAGTTTTTCGAATAGAATTATCTGAGTATCAGTCGGTTATGCCTTCCGACTTTTTTAGGTCGGAAATTAGTTGCTCTATGTAATCGGTATCTATCGAGTTTTCTGTTTTAGGCTTCGCCAACTGCATGAAATTACCTTTGCCATCGATGAAACAATGAGCCGTCATTTCTGCCAGATCTTTCAGCTTGAAAGCTTTGTGTTCAAGCTCTTCGGCATAGATTCCCGTCAGCAGAAGACGCAGTGTTTCTTTGGTTTTTATCCAGTTTACAGGACTCCACTTTTGAGCCATCTGGCACCCCATGACCTGAAGCCACGAATCAAGCGTAGCATCAGCCCCAAGAAAACCTTTCTGTTTGAGCGATACAAACAAAGTCTCCGCTTGCCCACGACTGAGTTTCGCAGGCAACTGAGGATGGTCTGTCGAGGATTGGCTACCATAGTAGTTGTTGATCTGCGTGGCACCAGCCTCGAACAGATTACCGTAGTTGTATAAATTTTGTACGTTCATGGCTTGATTATTTTTTTAGATAGTTCACTTGTGTGCCACCTTCAGCTACGTATGTTCCATAGTTGTTGAAGGTCGTGTTTTGCGATAATCTTGATGAAACATCAGTTCTTATTTTCTCATGCATTTCTTTAGGTAATAAAGCTTCAAGCATACCTGTTAGTACATCTATCGCACTTGTATCTTGTCGGCTAGCAGTATACTGAATTATTGAATCGTATGTTACGTTTTTTGTAAAAAAGTCGAGTGGGACACTTTCGGCAAATTTCGTTTTTATTTCCTCTATTTTATATTGTAAAGTCTCTATGTCATGCTGCATATGAGCACATTCTGCTTCTGCTTTCTGTTTCTCGCTTTTATATTGACTATTTGCTGTTTTCAGGTCTTCTATTTCTTGTTGCATTTTTTGTCGTTCGTTCCAAAGATTGTTGTCCTTACTATTAATGAGTGGAAACTGACCCTTACGTATTTCTTCTTCCCATTTAGAATAGAAATACGCATTTCGACGGCTAACCATTCCCCATACTTTTTTTTCGTATGGAGCCGTCTCTGCGCCTGTTCCAAATTTAAATTCAGATGCTATGAACTGTTTTAGAAGACATTGTTGGCATGAATGGTTTTTACACGTGACTAACAAGTTTAGCATGCTAACAGGATTATAGTTGTCAGAGAATAGCTTTAGATCTTCTAAATTCAAATCCAGTATTTCACGTACCTCGTACATTAAAAAACCTAAGCCGGTTAATTGTTTTTCTTTGTGAAAGAGTCTTCCGAACATTGTAATAATTATTTGCTAAAACTCGTCATTTTCAGATTCGTCTATTTTATAGAACAAATCTCCATCTGTATATACTAAGACAACAGAACCAGTGATACCTAACGTTTCGTCTCCGATTCCATTTTTGGATAAAATAATTAAAGTATAGGGATCGATTACCGTAAAGTTGTCTGTTTTCTCGGTTAAGAGAACATATTTGTTTGAGCCATATTTTTCCTTTAATTTTTTTGTAATAATGTTCATGAAATCTATGTCTTCATTGGGTTTGCTGGTTTTTATACCTTTACTAAACATTACATAATATAATTTCTTCTCGTAGAAACGCAGTAATACACTATTCCAGTCATGCCCACCAAAATAAACACCTGAAGGATTGAGTGTCTCTATTATCATTATATGTTCTATCTTCCCCTTTTTTTGGGTAATTAATGTGTACCCCTGTTTCTTTAAAGCTTTTTTTGCCTTAGAAAGAGTAGTTTCACCAATGGTACAATTCAAAAAAGTACGCTGAATAACTTGCGCTTCGTCTTTCTGTGCATAAGCTATGCTTAGGACAAACACAGATATAATGCAGATTAATAATCGTTTCATCTTTTATACGTTAGATTCGTTTGAAAATATACTATATATCTCTTTTTGTTTGTACGTTTGAATTAATTACAAACACTACACTTTGCTGCTATCTTTTTCTTTATTTTGATTGTTAATTTGTGTGGCGCCATTCTCAAAAATGTTACCATAATTATTGACGGTGGTACTGGCAACTTGTCCAGTCTTTTTCGTCTCCTTGCCTTCAATCCAGGCATCCAATTCTGCTTCTGCCTCATTGCACCCCATGGTATGTAAAATCTGCCTGATTACCTCTGTCTTTTGCTTCTCATGTTTATAGAGGTTTTGGGCTTCCTTTACCAGTCGTTTTACAAAACTATCCTCAGAAGGCAGTTTTTTCAATCTTTCCGTTTCTGCTTCAAGTTCCTGTATACGCGTTTCTAACTGCTCTATCTTTTCTGTTTTTTCCTTTGCTTCATCCTCAAAAATAATTTTTTGACTCTCAGCATACGCTTTTTCATTATCACGTTCCTTTTGCCATCTTTTGACAATATGCTCTTGTATTTCTATCTGCTCCTTGACCATTTGCTTCAATTTATCTATTGACTGCAAGAGGTCCTCGTCGGCATCGTGTAATGGTTTTTGCCATAACGAATGATCTATCAAGCAATCGTTATTGTAACTCTCAGATGTCAAATGGTCAATAGCTAACAGTAGATCTTCCCTGTTAGGTGCAAACAGCCGAATCTCTTCTGGTATATAATCACTAACCCATACAGAATCGGCACGAAAAAGATTATATGCACTATAGAATTCGCTTCCATCCTTCATTAATGCGACACCATGACCATAGTCGTAATCAAATGCAACAATATCTCCATCCTTTATTTGGGAGCGGTCAAGTATTATTCCTCCGTTATGAAATGCATACATAGTCTTACTTATAAATTTATATCCTAAAGTAATATTTTTCTTTAAAAGCTATCTTCTTGTTCTTTTTGTTTTATATAAAACTTGTAGAGTTTCTTCCCAATTTTGTCTTTTGTGAATGTTCGTTCATGATTCATGGGTGTCATTGTTATTCGTATTTTAGCGACCCCGTTTTTAATTTGCTCAAACTGCTCTTCTGTTACTTTAAATTGAGCCGTAGAACTAATCTCTGAAACAGGAAGAACCAGATTTCCAGAAATGACACCTACAGAACTACTCCCATTACCGATAGCCTTCCCAGAAAAGGTTAAAACCTCACCGTTGAATGTTCGAATTTTTATAGTAGGTTCGTTTAAAAACAACAATCTATCAGATTTTACGGTTGCAATTATATAATACGAATCATTTTGCCTAGAAACACTGTATCGCATCGTGCATCCTTCTGCGGCAAGAGGTTTATATGTGTAAGATACCGTTTGTGCGTACACCTCAAAACTGAGTGTGCATATGGTTATTAGAATCAATAATAGTACTCGTTTCATATCGATATATCGTTTAGTTGTTAATTCCACCTGCAAAAATACGAAAAGATTCTAATAAAGAATCGGATTTTTCACGTTTTCTTGAAAAATACTCAAAAAAATGATGGAGGTTTTAAGAAAATGCACTATCTTTGCAAACAGAACAATGGACGAGTTCCATTTTCAGGGATTGGGGTGTCCCCGATCGGAAAGAGTTGTCAGGTTCGTGGCAGCTCTTTTTTTATGGCTGTTGAGGGTATATCTTAAGTCCCATCAACTTCCCTTCCTCAACGAAAATATTGGGCTCCAACACATCGTATGCAAGGTTCACTTCCTGTGGATTGAGAACATGTCGAGTGAGTGGATAAGCTATCAGGTCGGCAATCTGCAATCCAGCTACATCATCTGCTTTCCATTTGAAGTCAAGGCATTCCATGTGGTTCTTCATCCGCTCCGCTGCTACCCAATAGGTGCCTTTCTCCAGAAGCTGTTGATAATAACTGAGAAGATTCTTGTCTTCACGCTTACCTCTATCCATTACTCGTCTTTTTATTCATACTTGATTCTGAAATAATCGAGTGCAGCTTTATATTGATCTTGTGCCGTAAGACAGGTATCTGTGAGGTATCCATTAATATGACCCCACTCACGTAAGCCCTGATAATAGAACATCTTCAATTCGTCAGTGATGATGAAAGGAACGACACCACTACGCAGACACTCCTTGAACATGATAAGGCGTCCAACGCGTCCATTACCATCCTGGAACGGGTGTATCTTTTCGAAACGGACATGGAAGTCGAGAATATCTTCTAAGGTATGTTGCTCCTTAGCATTGTAGCCTTCTATCAGTCGTTGCATACTATCATGCACCTTTTCTGGCTCGCATGTATCCTGACCACCCACTTCGTTAGGCAGACGCTTGTAGTCGCCTACGGCAAACCAGTCTTTGCGACTGTCGGATGTACCTAATTTCAGGATGCCATGCAGCGTCTTAACCAGTTCTTCAGAAAGCGGATCGCCTGCCTTGTCGATAATCAGATCGATACAGTGGAAATGGTTCACCGTCTCTACGACATCATTCACATTCACCGCCTCGTCAGCAGTCACACCAATGGTGTTCGTCTCGAAGATATAGCGTGTCTGGTCGTGCGTCAAGCGGCTCCCCTCGATATGGTTCGAGTTATAGGTCAGATCTATCTGCGTTTTGTGATAGATACCGCCTTTCAATTTCATCTCTTTCTGCTCACGAAGGGCAGCAAGCAGTGGTGTTATTTTGCTTT
>JAFZYE010000013.1 GCA_017616445.1 Bacteroidaceae bacterium | reverse complement strand
TTATCAACTATCAAAATGAGAAAGATCAATCTGATTGTCATTCATTGCAGTGCGTCGAGGAGGAATCAGCGGTTCACGGTTGAGCAACTACGACAGTGTCACAACGCACGCTTCCATGGAAAAGGCATCGGCTACCACTACTACATCGAGCAGGATGGAACCGTGTACCAGACACGTGACGAAAACGAAATCGGCATGCATGTCCGAGGCTATAACGCCCACTCCATCGGAGTATGCTACGAAGGTGGTCTGGACGAGCAAGGGAAGTCTGCCGACACACGTACCCCAGCCCAGAAGCGCTCCCTCCTCACCCTGCTGCGTGCCCTGAAGGAAGACTATCCCGATGCAGAGACCAAAGGTCACCGTGAACTACCCAACGTTTACAAAACCTGTCCCTGCTTCGACTGTCAGGAGCTTCGCAACTACTTCGCACAGCTCCGTTAACAAGAAACAGAGGCTCAACATGAGTCTCTGTTTCTTTCATCATTACCTTATTATTTACGATGAAATGGGCAAAAAGTGACGAAAGTGCCGTTTTTAGGGACGAAATTCGGAAAAATGTAAATTTTTTGTAAACTAATTTTCTTGGTGGATAAGAAAAAAAGTTGTTACTTTGCACCCGAAATCAAAAAAAAAGAAAAGCAGACCCTCCCCCTTGCCCCTCCCTTTAGGGCGGGGAGTAGAATGAAACAGAAGCGAAAAAGAACAAAAACTAGTATAATATTAAGGCTTATGAAACGAATTATTAGAATTATTTCATTAATTACCATTATTGGTATGATGAATGCATCAAATTTGTTTGCCCAAGAGACCTATGAGTCGATGTGGAAAGAAGTAGAAAAGGTGGCAGAGAAGGATCTGCCTCGCCAAGTAACAGAAAAAACGCAGCTGATTTACAACAAGGCGCGTAAGGAAAAGAACTTCCCGCAGATGATGAAGGCGTGGATACGTATCGTAGATACCAAAAGTACCATTGATGCCGACAGTTTCCGTCTGGCAGACATACGTCCTGCCGACTACACCACCCCAACTGAGGAAGCTATCTACAATGCCATCATGGGTTCGGGCTATCTGGCCATGCGCAACAACAACTCCATCAGGAAGGACAAGGACAGCGTGGAATACTACACCAAGACGGGTAATGAGTTACTCGCAAAGAGCCTAATTAATAAAAAGGAACTCGCGCGCGAGAAAGCTTCTGACTACCTGCCCCTGTTTGAACTGGGCGACGACAGCCGTCTCTACGGTCACGACCTGCTGAGCGTGCTGACACGTTTTGCTGCCGACAGATGTACAGACGACGGAATGGGACTGAAATTCTATGAAGAAGCAAGAGATTTCTACAAACAGGAGAACAATCGTGAGGCCTACACCTTGATGCAATTGAATTGTCTCATTAGAGAGATAATGCCAATAGCAAAGCTAGAAAAGGCGCTGTTGGCGTTGCTGGAAGAGTCGAAAGGCCTTGAGGCAGCAGCCGATGTCGCATACCGTTATGCAGAAATTCTGCAAGAGCAAGCCCAGAACTCTGGCAACTTCGACAGCCGCGAAGCCCAAGCAGCCAAACGCGACGAGTTACTGGCGTATGTACGCAACGCTCAGGTTGAGTACAAAGACTCTAAACTGCTGAACAACTTCAAGCGCATGGAGAACACCATGCTGCACGGAAGCATCCGATTCTTCGCTACGGGTGATGATATCATCGCCAACCGTCCGTTCACTTTCACGCTTAACTACCAGAATATGGCGGGTGTGAAACTCACCATCAGACAGTATAACGGAGTTGACGCGAACTTCAAGCTAAGACGTGACGGAAAACTGATTCTGGAACGTGAATATTCCTTCACGAACGATGCCAAGACACGTGATCGCATCGCAAAGAACCTGCCCTACGAAGGTGAATTCACTGACAAGTTGAACCTGCCTGCCGACCACTATGTGGCCATCATGGAGAATGGTGATGTCAGCAATGCCACAGATTTCCGTCTTTCGACCATCCGCCTCACCGACCTGAGTCTGCCTGGCCGCCAACACATCTTCACCGTAGTCGATGCTGTGACAGGCCGTCCTGTGAAGGGAGCAACCGTCTATCTCACGACTGGCAACAATGAAGCCATTTCGCTCAAGTGTAACGATAAGGGCGAATGCACCTTCACCGCCCCAGAGCGGAAATACTACACCGCATACGCTTATGTTGAGAGCAACAACCGCACAGAATCGGTTGGCGTTTCGAGTTATGATCTCTTTGAGAAGCGCTCAACAGAAGGCACTCTGGAAATCTTTACCGACCGCGCCATCTACCGTCCCGGACAGAAGGTCCTTGTGAGCGTGATGGCCTATGCGAGCGATGGTGACGAATCCAAAGTCCTGCCATTTACCGACTTAACCGTCAACCTGAATGATGCCAACTACCAGACCGTAGCGACCCAGGAGGTCAAGACCAACGAATGGGGAACGGCTTATGTTGAGTTCACCATTCCCAAAGACCGCCTACCTGGAAACTACCAAATCTTCGCACTCCCCAATTACGATGAGGATGACGATGACGACATGACCATCTCCTCCCCAACTAAGAACATCAGGGTTGAGGAATACAAACGTCCTACCTTCGAAGTATCGAACAAGAGCACGGACGAGGAGCGCGAGATTGCCTTTGGCGACTCCGTACACGTCACCTTCAACGCCAAGAGTCTCACTGGTGTACCTGTTCAGGGTGCGAACGTGAAATACACACTCTCGAGCGCCAACACCACCTACAGCAGTTGGTATTCACCCCGTTGGGAAGAGATTGAAACTGGCGAACTGACTACCGACGATGAAGGAAATGCCAAGGTTGCGTTCCGCATTGCTGATAACGAGCTCAATGCAGAGTTGGATCGTGTCGTACGCTATCAGCTGAAAGCCGAAATCACAGATGTTGCAGGCGAGAGCCACGAAACCTACTACTACACAGCTGTGTCCAAACGTGGATTCGACCTTTCATATATTGGCCGTTCGAGCTACGACACCTCAAAACCCATCGAAGCCAAGGTGAAAGCCGAGAACGCCAGCCATCAGGAACTGACCGTGAGCGGTACCTACACCGTTCGCAAGCGAAATGCAGAAAAGAACGATCCTGCACTCTACAATGGCGAATTCACAACCAACAAGGACATCGTCATTCCTTCGCTCCCGATGGGAACCTACAAGTTCGAGTTCAAGGCTAAGGATTCACATGGAAACGAAATCACAGAGAGTCGCGACATCACCCTCTACAACACTCAAGAAGCAGTTGCGCCAGGTAGCAAGACGGACAAAGCACGCACTGACTTCGACAATGATTTCAATGTGGCAGAAAACTACAATTTCTCTGAGGTCAAACCTGCCGTATTCTACTTCTCACCACGCGAGGACGATGCTTACGTATCGTACACCATCATTGCAAACGGGCGAGTCGTAGAACGCAAGTTCCTCACCCTCGACCGTAAACTGTACAAGTTCACCATCAACTACCAGCGAGCCTACGGCGACGGCATCTGTGTCGTTATGGGATATGTACGCAACGGTCACGTTTATTCCCACACACATACTTTCGCCTATTCGAAGCCCGACACCAACCTGCGCTTCACCTGGAAGACCTTCCGCGACAAACTCACGCCTGGTCAGAAGGAGACATGGGTACTGACCGTGAAGGACAAAGACGGCCGTCCAGTCAATGCAGCCGAGATGATGGCAACGATGTACGACGCTTCGCTTGATGCGTTCGCAACCAACAGTTGGTGGTTCTCTCTCAATCGATACAACAGCATCGACCGTGGTTATATCTACACCTCTGGCGCCCACCATGCCAACCTCTTCATCCGTCGCAACATCAAGCAGCCGACTTGGATAAGCAGAGAGTTCGACGAACTGACATCCTATTTCTCCTACCTCGGCATGCGTCCTGTGATGTATAAGAATATGCGTCTGAGAGGTGCTGGTGGAGGATTCGGAAATGGTGGAGCAGTACTGAACGAAGTAGCCATGGCAGCACCTGTTGATATGGCAGAGTTCGAAGACTTGGGGGTAACTTCTGTCGATGAAGCCTTGCAGGGACGTATCGCAGGACTTGATATCGTGATGGATAGCGGCAACTTGGGCAGTGGCTCAAGGCGCCTCAAAAAAACAGAGGGCAGCGGTCTTCCACGTCTTACAGGTCTGGATAATGGTTCTGAAGAACCGATTCAATCGCAAAAAAACATCGAGATGCGCAGTAACTTCGCAGAGACAGCCTTCTTCTATCCTCACTTGCTGACAGACGAGAACGGTGATGTTCACATCAGCTTCACCCTGCCTGAGAGCCTCACACGCTGGAAGTTCATGGGATTCGCCCACACGAAGGATGTTCGCTACGGAAACGTCGATACGACCATTGTGGCAAAGAAAGACTTCATGATTCAGCCTAACATGCCTCGTTTCGTCCGTGAAGGCGATAAGGTCAGCATCGCATCACGCCTCGTCAACCAAAGCGAGACGACACAGACCACCACCGTACGCTTCATCATCAAGGATGCCGATACCGATGAAATCATCTGGGCAGAGAAGAAAGAAGTCGTTGTCGAGGCAGGCAAGACCGCACAGGCTGTCTTCAACTACAACGTATCCGACCGCTTCCCACTCCTCGTCTGCGAAATCACTGCCGAGAGTGCCGACTTCACGGATGGCGAGCGCAACTATCTGCCTGTGCTCTCATCGAAGAAATATGTGACTGAGGCTGCTCCATTCTATGTATTCCGTGGTGAAAACAAGAACGTAGACCTCAACAGTCTGTTCAACGAAAACAGCCCTACAGCTACTCAGAAGCGTATGGTGCTCGAGTTCACAGCCAACCCCACCTGGACCGTTATCGAAGCCCTCGAAGGCATCAAACTGCCTGAGTACGACAACGCACCATGTTTCGCTGCTTCGCTCTATGCCAACACGATGGGTCAGCGCATCGCAGCTCAGATACCTGGATTCTACGACATCCTCAAGAGCCAGACCGTAGAGAGCGATTCTGAACTCAGCAAGGACGAAGAACTCAAGGACATCGTGCTCAAGGAGTCACCTTGGTTGCGCGACGCATTGAAGGAGAAGAACCAGCGTGGCGAACTCATCGACTTCTTCGACGAGCAACTCATGAGCCAGCGCATCAGCACCGCTAAGAAACGTCTGCAACACCTGCAGAACTACAATGGTTCATGGAGCTGGTTCGACGGTATGGAAGGTAGCTACTCCATCACAGAAGCTGTCGTTGAAGACCTCATTCTCCTGGCATCGGACGACGACGAAGTGAAGAAGATGACAGAGAAAGGTTTGGCATATCTCGACAATGAAAATCTGACCAACTACAAGCAGTTGAAGCGCAACAAAATCAAGCTATACACCTCTGAGCGCATACTTCGTTACCTCTATCTCTCTGCTCTGATGCCTGATCGCAAAGTCAGCAGCGACATCAAGAAGATGCGCGATGAATACATCACCATCTTGGAGAAGCAGACACGCACGTTCACCATCTACGGTAAGGCAAACGGAGCCTTCATCCTGCAAGCCTTCGGACGTACAAAGAAAGCTCAGGAGTTCCTGCAGTCAGCCGTAGAATACAGCATCACCAAACCAGGTATGGGACGCTATTACGCTACCGATAAGGCACAATACTCATGGCGTGATAACAAGATACCAACTCATCTCGCAGCTATGAAGGCCATCCGCAGCTCTGAGCGCAAAGACCGCACCATCCTCCTCGCAGATATGCAGGTATGGTTGCTGCGCCAGAAGCAAAGCCAGCAATGGGACAGCCCGATGAACACCATCGGAGCCATCCAGTTCCTCTTGGAGAATGAGGCGAATGGGGCCAATGAGGCCCATGAGGCTAATAGGGCCAATAAGCCCTATGAGAGAAGCCTTCCTAACTTCACCCTCGACGGCACACGTCTCAGCACACCTATCGACACCACGAAGTTCCTGGCCGAACAGCTGGGTTATGTGAAGACACAGGTTGACAACGGCCTCATCAATGGAGGTATCCACCAGCTCAACGTTCAGTCAACTGAGGCTCTCACAGGCAACGAGGCCTTCGATCGTGGACCATCATCCATCTCATGGGGAGCTGTCTACACCCAGTTCAACGAAGAGTTGATCAACCTCAAGAACCAGTCTTCAGGTGAGTTGCAGATTACCCGTCGCATCATGAAGGACGGCAAGGACGTAACAGGACCACTTCACATAGGCGATAAAGTGACTGTACGTCTCACCGTGAAGGCTGACCGCGATATGGACTTCGTACAGATCCGCTCACAGCATCCTGCTTGCTTCGAGCCGACCAACCAGCTGTCCGGCTATCGCTTCATGGGTGGTCTTGGAGGTTATGTAGCACGCCACGATGCATCGACCGATGTGTTCTTCGACAAATTCCGTAAGGGAAGCGTCACCTACGACCTCGAGTTCTACGTGACCCGCACAGGCGAGTACCTTGCAGGCATCGCTACAGCACAGTGTGCATACGCTCCAGAATTTGTTGCACACACTGGTGGCGACAAGGTCGTTGTAGGCGAATAAACACACAAGTTTTACGGTTAGTGTGCATATTCCGTAAAAGTGCCATGCAGTAGCACCTAACAAACTTTACTTAAGAAAAATACACGCATTTTTTGCCAAGTGTGCAAAAAAGCGTGTTTTTTGTTGCACACTCACAAAAATCTTGTGTGATTCAAGAAAAAAGTAATGTTTTCATAATACATGTTTTGAAAAATAGCTGTACCTTTGCAACGTGGAAAAGTAAATGACACCACAACGACAACCGATAAGTAACACAGATCATGATAGAACATTTCTTAAAAAAAGCAGAATTCAGCAGTATGGAAGACTTTGAGCAGAACTTCGAGCTCATCGTTCCAGACCGCTTTAATTTCGCGTACGACGTGATGGACCGTTGGGCTGAGGAACAGCCTGACAAACTGGCTCTGCTTTGGACAAACGACAAGGGCGAAGAGCGTCGTTTCTCGTTTGCAGACATCAAACGAATGAGCGACAACATCGTGTCGTACCTCACTGGTATCGGCATCAAGAAAGATGATATGGTGATGTGTATATTGAAACGTCGCTATCAGTTCTGGCCTCTTGTCATCGCTCTGCACAAAATCGGTGCAGTAGTGATTCCTGCTTCCTATCTGCTGACTGACAAAGACATCGTCTATCGCTGTCATGAAGCGGATATCAAGGCGATTGTGGCTTGTGGTGATGAAGAAATCATTGAACATATCGATTCTGCCTACCCAGAATGTCCTTCAGTGGAGAAGCGCATCAGCATCGGTCCAATCGTACCCGAAGGCTGGTTGGCCCTCACAGAGGAAGACATCCAGGAAGGGCACGGAGCAATCGACCCCATCGTAGCCGAATTGCGTCACACTCATTATGGAGGCGCTCAGGACCACATGATCATGTACTTCACCAGCGGTACGAGTGGCGAACCCAAGATGGTAATTCACGATTACAATTATGCACTGGCTCACCTCACCACAGCTGCCTTCTGGCACAACGTGAAGCCCGACAGTCTGCATTTCACCGTATCAGACACAGGATGGGGCAAAGCCGTATGGGGTAAGCTCTACGGGCAATGGATTGTAGGTGCAGCTGTATTTGTTTACGACCACGACATCTTCCGTCCAGCCGATGTGCTCAAACGTATGGAGACCTATGGTGTCACCTCGTTCTGCGCACCTCCTACCATCTACCGCTATCTTATACGCGAAGACCTGAGCAAATACGACCTCAGCGCCCTCACATACGTTACCACAGCCGGTGAGGCTCTCAATCCTGCCGTATCGGACAAGTTCTTCAAACTGACAGGTCTCCGTATCCGTGAAGGATTCGGTCAGACAGAGACGACATGTACACTTGGTACCTTCAGTTGGATGGAAGTGAAAGCAGGTAGCATGGGTAAGCCAAATCCTCAGTACGACATACACTTGATGATTGACGGTCACGAAGTAGCAGACAACGAAGTAGGTGAAATCGTAGTACGCACTGCAGAGAAGACCCCTATCGGACTGTTCAATGAGTACTACCGCAATGCAGAACTCACGCAGGAAGTATGGCACGACGGCTATTATCATACAGGCGACCTTGCCACACGCGATGCCGACGGCTATTATTGGTATGTAGGTCGTCACGACGATGTCATCAAGAGTGCCGGCTACCGTATCGGTCCCTTCGAAGTGGAAAGTGCCCTGATGACTCACCCGGCAGTCCTCGAATGTGCTGTCACAGCTGTACCTGACCCACAACGCGGTCAGGCCGTGAAAGCTACCGTAGTGCTTGCCAAGGGCTGGGAGCACATGAAAAACATACGCAGTTTCCCACACGAACTGAAAGAACATGTGAAGAGCGTCACTGCTGCTTACAAAGCACCACGAATCATCGAGTTCGTAGACGAACTGCCCAAGACCATCAGTGGAAAAATCAGACGCGTCGAGATTCGCGGAGAGAAAGAATAGAACAAAAAAACATACTTTTGTACTTTAATCGAGCTATTTTCTGCACGTTTTAGCAGAAATAGCTCTTTTTTTATAAAAAAAGGCCTTTAGATTTGGTGATATAGAGAAGTTTATCTAAATTTGCAGTGTCCATTTGGAAATTCTCTTGGATTGAATAGTGGACAGACATATTGACAGAAGCGTTGGCTTTTTATTCTTGTTTCTCGAATTCGCCAAATTTTTGAAACGTACACAAGGGTTAAAGTTGATGCTCACGCTCTTAGCGTGGGCTTTTACTCATAAATGTGTACATGGTGTTTGGCGATACCTCGAGAAACGTAGATGAAGTAATTTGTCCACGTTTTTTGTTTGCAAGAGGTGTTTATATTATCAAATAAATATTTAATATTAACTTAAAAACAAACAATTTATGAAAAGAACTATTCTAAGCGCTTTTGCAGCTGCTATAGCAGTAGCATTTAGTTGTGCTTTCGTTGCTTGTTCAAACGACAAGGACGAAGAAGTCATTAATGACAACACACCAAAGAATGAAGTCTTTAAACCAGTACTCATTCCAGATTTCGTATTCGCGTCAAACGAGAACGTTTTGTACAGCACTTTTGGCACCCGTGCAGATCGAGTAGATGTTCCAAAATATGTTTACGAAGACTATTACAAGACAAAGATTGATGAGGTAGAAATCAACCTCTCCGTAGCAGACGATCTTGAACCAATCAACAAACAGGGTTGGTCAACAGGCGAATACAAAGCATCAAAACTTAGCATACATGTGCGTTATGCAACAGATGTAACAGTTTTCCTTCCTGTTGAATCTGCTTATTTCTGCTACAACAATGCAAACTCATTGGCCGTTATAGAGACTCATGACAAAAATCCTGCAGAACCAACAGCAGACGAAGAAGCTGCTAAAGATAAGGTTGTAGGCATATATGGAAAATCTCAGGCAACCTATTCTGTAAACGGACAAACTGTTACTGCTCAAGTCACTTTCGGAAAGACTCAAAAGGGTGTTAACGGTATTCAAATTGAAGTTAAGGGTATGACAAAAGAAGCAGTAGATTACCTCTATACTAAGTATGGTGACGGTTTGACTATTGAGGTATGGAACTACTATGTAACTATCCCACGCAAGAATTTGATAGAGAATTTCAACAAGGGTGCAAACGTTTACTTCTCTTCAAGACCAAAAATTTACGTGAATGCATTTGCTAAAGTGAATGATTTTGAAGGCAAAGTATTTTCTGAAGAAGAAATGGTTGGCGGTGCAAAGGTTTTCACACCTTACTATGTAAAAGACAATGTGAAAACACCACTTGCTCAAGAGTATTGGGTACGTCCAGTTCTCGAGGACGGATCCCCCTCTAACTACTACATCTTGAAAGGTAAAAAGTGTGCAAGTGACTGCACAGTGGCTCCAAGTCAGTACAATTCATTCCCTTATATTCACACCAACAACGCCGACGTTCCAGACGACATTGAAACAGTTTATTCTCGCGTTGATGACAACTACAATGTATACTATTTCAAGTATAATCCAGTAACTGAATAATTCAACAGTTGATTAATAAGTTAAAGCGGTGTTCACAGCACCGCTTTTCTTTTGCCCTTTAGGAAGCCTTCTTTCCCCATTTACAAGCCAAAACAGGTCCGTTTTTCTGAAATGAGCGAATGATTTACATGTTTTCATGCGATTTGTTAGGTAGTTTCGTTTTTTCTTCGTAATTTCGCAGAAATAACTAACAAGTCCATTAGCATGAAAGGATTATTACTGACTATCATCGCATTCATTACAGCGACAGGGGCATGGGCCGACGAGAGCGACAGCATCATCATGATGACAGCATCGCAGATGGGGAAGCTTTACAAAACCGTGTCTGCAAGCAGGGTAAGTGTGCACGACCCTTCGATTGTCGTTGACAGACAAACGACTGGGGCAGACACCTATTATATCTTTGGTTCACATCGCGCATGCGCCCGTACGACAGATATGAAGAACTGGACAGCACAGTCATGGACCTACGGAACTGTTCAGTCGAACGGTAAGGTGACTTCAACAACGAACTTCTCAGGGGTGTTCAATACCAACCAGACGAAGACGGTAAAGGTGCTGAAAGACGGTGCAGAGACAGAGGTGACCTTTGGGAACTTCGACTGCGAAGCTTGGCGCTATACCCAAAACAACCCTTCATTGGGAGGCAACCAATGGGCACCAGACGTACTGTGGAACCCCACGATGAAGAAATGGTGCATGTATATGAGTCTCAATGGCGACAACTGGCGTTCTGTCATCGTACTCCTCACTTCAGATAAGATCACAGGGCCATACGTCTATCAAGGACCAGTGGTGTTCTCCGGATTCCAATGGAGCGACCCATCAAACCAAACCTACAAACAGACAGACCTGGAGCTGGTGTTGGGAACACAAACCAGTCTGCCTGACCGTTATAACATCGGAAGCAGCTGGGGACGCCGTTGGCCCAACAACATCGACCCTTGCACTTTCTTCGATGAAGAAGGAGAGTTGTGGATGGCATACGGTTCGTGGAGCGGAGGTATCTTCATGCTGAAACTCGACAAAGAGACCGGATTGAGAGACTATACCACAACCTATCCAGGAACGAACAACAACTCGGACGGAGTGACCAGCGACCCCTATTTCGGCAAGAAGATAGCAGGAGGCTACTACGTATCAGGCGAAGGGCCCTACATCGAACATATCGGCAACTACTACTATCTGTTTGTGACCCACGGAGGATTGGAAGCATCGAAAGGCTATGAGATGCACTATTACCGTTCAAAAAATCCTAACGGCCCTTATGTGGATGCAAGTGGAACCAGTGCCATCTTCACAAGCTATATGATGAACTACGGACCGAATGCAGCCACCACACGAGGCATGAAGATTCTGGGTTCGCACAAATGGGATACGATGAAATACGCAGAGATGAGTCAAGGTCATAACTCCGTACTGCTTGACGAGGACGGAAGGGCATACCTTATCTACCACACACGCTTCAACTCAGGCAACGAAGGGTTTGAAGACCGTGTTCACCAACTGTTTGTCAACGAGAAAGGCTGGTTGGTAGCCTCACCGTTTGAGTTTAACGGTCTGACTGGTGTGAACTCCATCTACTCTCAGGAGGACATCGATGGCACAGAGATCTGTACGTCGGATGAGATTGCAGGCACCTATCAGGTGATGATGCACCCCTATAAGGTGGACTTTGCCAACAATGCCTATTCTGCTCCTGGCATCGCAGTATTGAAGAGTAGCGGTCTCGTATCAGGCGACTTTGTCGGTACTTGGCGATGCAAGGCAGGTACCTCATTTATCACCCTGAAGATTCGTCCAAAAGGTACTGCCAGTTCTGCCGTGAAGGAATACTACGGAGTGGTTCTCCCACAAGTGTACAGCGGCACGAATGCCACAACGGTCTGCTTCACAGCCATCTCTACAGACGGTGTGAGCATCTGGGGCAGTAACATGAACGGCAACTACGCAGTTGACTATAACTTCACCAACATCGTGAAAGACCACATGCCTTTTACCGTTCGACAAATCATCAAATCAGACATAGACCTCAGTTTCAGCGGTCTGGCCTACGGAGCAACCGTCAGCTGGGCCTCCGACCATCCCGACCTCTTCTCTGAGGCAGGAAAGCTGATGGTTCCCTATGTGGCAGATGGCGATACGACTGTGGTGGTGAACCTCACATGCACCACCCAGAAAGACAATTATGCATACGCTTACAAACGTCAGATACGAATCCGCACCAACAAAACCTATCTGCCGATACGGGAGGATGTGAATAACGACGGAGTCATCGACACTCAGGATGTGCTCTGCGTCTATCAGCAAATGCTGGATGGCTCAATCTCCGTAGCGGCTTGTGATGTGAACCAAGATGGAATTGTTGACACCCAGGATGTGCTGACCATTTATGAGCGGATGAAGGAGTAAGAGGAAGTAAAAAAAGTAGAATATGAAGATAGATTTCAAAATAGAGTATTATACCCAATGGGGTGAGTCCGTCTGGGTCAGCCTGTCGCAAGGCAGCAAGCCAGCCATTCGCATTCCACTTTCCACCATCGACGGAAAAGATTGGACGGGTAGCACAGAATTGTCAGAAGTGACAGACGAACTGATTACCTATCGTTACTATATTGAACGAGACGGACACGAAACACGTATTGAGGTGGCAACGATGCCTCATACCATCTTTCCACAAAAAGGCAAGACCGCCTATGAGCAGCACGACTGGTGGAGCGAGCCCCATCGTGTAGCCGGTGTGGCTATTCCTGTATTCTCGCTACGAAGCGAGGAGAGCCAAGGAGTGGGTGATTTTGGTGACCTGATGAAACTCGTGCAATGGGCAGAGCAGGCCGGAATGGGTGCTATTCAGATACTACCTATCAACGACACCACCATCTCGCACACCTGGACAGATTCCTATCCATACAACATCATATCCGTCTATGCGTTACATCCTATGTATCTCAGTCTTCAGAAACTGGAACCGCTTGCTGACGCAAAGGCGATGAAGCAGTATGAGAAGGAACGTAAACGTGTGAATGCCCTACCTCAGATAGACTATGAGGCAGTGAACAACCTGAAACGCAACTACATGCGGCAGAAGTACGAAGAAGATGGAGCCAAGGTGATGCGAACCAATGGTTTCAAGTCGTTCTGCAAGAAGAACGAAGAATGGCTGCAACCCTATGCCGCTTTCTCGTATCTGCGCGATCAATATGCGACATCTGAATTCGCCAAGTGGCCGGAATACAGTCGATACGACTCAACAGAAGTTGCGAAACTCATCAAACGCGAGAAGCATGAAATCTACTACCACTATTTTATTCAGTACAACCTGCACCTACAGCTGCTGGAAGTAGGGAACTATGCACGAAGAAAAGGTATCATCCTGAAAGGCGACATCCCCATCGGCATCAGCACCAACAGTGTCGAAGCATGGGCGGAACCACAATACTTCAACATGAGCGGACAGACGGGTGCTCCACCAGATTTCTTCTCCGAAGACGGACAGAACTGGGGATTCCCTACCTACAACTGGGACGTGATGGAACGTGACGGCTACCGCTGGTGGATACACAGAATGCGTAAGATGGCCGAATACTTCTCCGCCTACCGCATCGACCATATCCTGGGATTCTGCCGCATATGGGAAATACCTGTACCGTATAAGAGTGGTCTGATGGGACATTTCGCTCCTGCCCTCCCCATGACGGAAGAGGAAATCGCCCGTTATGGAGTACCTTTTTATGAGGACATGTATCTGCAAGATGCAAAAGACCCCACTCGCTATCATATCAAGATAGGGGCGAAGCAGGAAGCGGCTTACAAGCAGATGGACGAATCGTCACGCCATGCCTTCGACCACATGTATCATGAGTTCTTCTACTGCCGTCATAACCAGTTCTGGTATGTCGAAGCCATGAAGAAGTTGCCTGCACTCACACGCTCTACCCAGATGATTGCCTGCGGTGAGGATTTAGGCATGATTCCAGAATGTATGTCGTGGGTGATGAACAACCTGGAAATACTGAGTCTCGAGATTCAGAGCATGCCGAAAGCACCTGGACTGGAGTTCGGCATTCTGAACGACAACCCCGTCCTCTCTGTATGCACCATCTCTTCACACGACACCCCCACCCTTCGTGGCTGGTGGGAAGAAGACCCGCAGCGCTCGCAACGATACTACAACAAGTCACTTGGCTTGGCAGGCGATGCGCCAGAGAAAGCATCCGGACAGCTGTGCGAGACCATCATACGCCAACACTTGGAATGCCCAT
The DNA here is from genome assembly GCA_017616445.1 of Bacteroidaceae bacterium. GTDB lineage: Bacteria > Bacteroidota > Bacteroidia > Bacteroidales > Bacteroidaceae > Colivivens. The sequence goes on along the minus strand of JAFZYE010000013.1, from coordinate 6,706 downwards.
CGGCACTGTGTATCCTGACCCTGCAAGACTGGTTAGCCATCAACGAGCAGCTACGTTATCCTGACGCTGCTGCCGAACGCATCAACGTACCAGCCAATTCTCGCCATTATTGGCGCTATCGGATGCACCTCACGCTCGAAAGCCTACAACTCAACCGTGACTTCACGGAACGTGTGAAAAAACTAATTCTTCAGTCACAACGCATCATGCATCATTAAACTTTCAATTCATTCAAATGAAAAGAATCCTTTTTACAATCACAGCCATTAGCCTTTCGATTTGTGTCTATAGTCAACCCCTCCCCCTTGGGGGAGATGGAGGGGGCTTACGCTATGCAGGTCCGTTCCCTGCAAAGAACCCCGTGATGATAGATCAGAAAGATGTGAAAGCTGCTGAATTCGACGAATCTAAGCTATTGGACATCCCCGTCAAGTACTCACTACTGGAAAACGGCCAACAACTATCAACTATCAACCATCAACTATCAACTATCGTATTGCCTGGTTACACCCAAGGCCCGGCACTCCACCTCATCGGTTTCAATATTGAGAACAAACTATACACAGGCGTCACCATCCAAGTAAAGGGTATCCGCAAGTACCAACTGTTTGTCGACGGAAAGAGACAGATGAGCGGCTACGTGCGACTCGAACCAACCGCTCATCAAGTAGCTATCAAGTATCTTTCTGTACCAGAAAAGACCGACTCGGCTACCATCAGCGTAGAAGCAGAAACAGAAGGAGCTATCAGCATCTGCGACTATTCTGCACATCACAAATACAACTTCATGGATGTCATCACTGCCACCACCTACACTGGTGCCGCCCTGTCACCTAACGGCAAATACATCCGTATATCCTATAGGACAACTGCTACAGACGGCAAAACCAAGACCCACAACGTCATCCGAGAGACCGCTACAGGGCATCAGATAGCCGACCTGGGATATCCTGTCTATTGGATGCCCACTTCCAATCGGTATTACTATACAGAAGATACTCCTGATGGTACGAAGTTCATCTGTGTTGACCCTGCTACAGGAGTTGAGACCACGCTGACAGAAGGAGTACCAAGAGGCAACTTCCACATCGCACCGACAGAGGACTACCTTATTCTTTATAAAGAGAGCGAAGGTCCCAAGGAAGACGAGGGTGTCTATCAGGTGTTGCAACCAGAAGACCGTCAGCCAGGCTGGCGCAATCGTACCAACCTGCTGAAATACGATATCAAGACAGGCATGGTGCAAGCCCTCACATACGGACATCATAACGTCAATCTGGGAGGCATCTCAAACGATGGAAAGCTATTGCTCTACGGAACAGAGACATCACGTCTTACGGAGCGTCCTACGACACTTTACTCTCTTTATCTGCTCAATTTGGAGACGATGGAGACGAAATGTGTCTATGAGAACGACGGCTTCACCTCACGTGCAGTGCTCTCGCCCGACGGTTCTATGATTGCCATCTACGGCAGTCCTGAAGCTTTCGGAGGAATTGGCAAGAATGTGCCAGAGGGCCGTACGCCCAGCATGACGGACAAACAGCTGTTCCTCATGGATGTCAACAAGAGCGATATGAGTACCAGCAACTTACGCTGTCCGACGAAGGACTTCAACCCTTCTGTCACCCGAGCCTCTTGGAACAAGTACGACGGCATGCTCTATTTCTGTGCAGAAGACCGTGACTCTGTCAATCTGTTCCAGTTGAATCCCAAAACGGGACATATCAAAGAGATTGCCTGCAGCGAGGAGGTCATCAGTTCCTTCGATTGCGCATCGACCGCTCCACTGATTGCTTACTATGGTGTCAGTGCATCAAACAGCAACCGTCTGCATCTGCTCAACACCAAAAACATGCGTTCGACCCTCTGCGATGACTTGAGCAGCGAGAACCTGAAGAATGCCACGTTGGGAGATTGTCGTGCTTGGACGTTCACGAACAGCCGTGGCGAAACCATCTCAGGACGCTATTACCTGCCAGCAGACTTCGATGCATCGAAACAATATCCGATGATTGTGAACTACTACGGAGGATGTTCACCAACCTCTCGTAACTTCGAAAGCCGCTATCCCCATCACGCCTATGCGTCATTAGGCTATGTGGTGCTGGTTCTCAATCCATCTGGAGCAACGGGATTTGGTCAGGAGTTCTCCTCACGTCATGTCAACACAGCTGGTGAAGGGGTGGCACAGGACATCATCGATGGTACGAAACAATTCTGTAAGGAACATGCGTTTGTCAATGCGAAGAAGATCGGATGTATCGGAGCCAGCTACGGAGGATTTATGACCCAGTACCTGCAAACTCTAACAGACATCTTTGCGGCAGCCATCTCGCATGCAGGTATCAGCGACCACACCAGCTACTGGGGCGAAGGCTACTGGGGCTACAGCTATAGCGAGGTAAGCATGGCCAACAGCTACCCTTGGACCGACAAGCATCTGTATGTGGATCAAAGTCCGCTGTTCAATGCAGATAAAATCCACACTCCTATCCTCTTCCTGCATGGCGATGCCGACACCAACGTGCCTGTGGGCGAGAGCATCCAGATGTTCACAGCCCTGAAACTCTTGGGACGCGAAACAGCGATGGTACTCGTCAAGGGGCAAAACCATCATATCAATGATTTCCAGAAACGAATCAAATGGCAGAACACCATCTTTGCCTGGTTTGCCAAGTATCTGCAAGACGATCCTAAATGGTGGAATGACATCTACTCAGAAAAAGACTTATGAATACAAACAATAACATATCATCCCCCCTTGGGGGGACAAGAGGGGGGCCATTCCTCGCCGTTGATCTCGGAGCCACCAGCGGACGCACCATCCTTGGTTCCATAGAAGAAGGGAAACTCCAACAAAGAGAGTTGACCCGCTTTCCCAACCGCATCATCCAAACGGGTGGACATTTCTTTTGGGACATCTATGCCTTGTACGATGAAATCATACGTGCCCTGCGTCTGGTAGCCAGCGAAGGTGCTCAACTAACAAGTATCGGCATCGACACCTGGGGGGTGGATTTCGTGTGTATCGGCAAGGACGGAGGCCTGCTCCGCAACCCCTATTGCTATCGCGACCCACATACCGAAGGAGCGATGGAAGAGTATTTCAAGTTGATACCCAAGGAGCGAGTCTATGAGAAGACAGGCATTCAGTTCATGCCGTTCAACTCCCTGTTCCAACTCGCTACGATGCGACGCAACAGTGATTCGGCACTTGAGGCTGCCGATAAGATTCTGTTCATCCCTGATGCCTTGATGTATATGCTCACGGGTGAGGCAGTATGCGAATATACCATCCTCAGTACCAGTCAGATGCTCGATCCTCGTACCCGTCGGATTGACACGGAACTGATTGATGTCATAGGGTTGAAAGAAAGCCAGTTCGAACGGTATGTCAACCCCTGTGATACCGTTGGAACACTCACCCCCGAAGTGCAGCAACTGACAGGACTTGAAGCCGTACCAGTCGTAGCTGTAGCTGGTCATGACACGGGCGCAGCCGTTGCTGCTGTTCCTGCAAGCAATGAACAGTTTGCCTATCTCAGCTGTGGTACCTGGAGTCTGCTTGGCATCGAGACGCAGGATGCCATCATCAATTCGAAGAGCTACGAATACAACTTCACCAACGAAGGTGGCATCGAAGGTACTACCCGTTTCCTCAAGAACATCTGTGGCATGTGGCTCTTGGAGCGTTGTCGTCAAGAGTGGACGGATGCACCTACAGATATCAATCAAGTGAATGCTGACGCAATGACAGCAGAACCCTTCCGAAGCCTCATCAACCCAGACGATCCACGATTTGCAAATCCATCAAGTATGGTTGAAGCCATCAAGGACTATTGTCGTGAGACCCATCAACCTATCCCAGAGGACTACCGTCAACAGGCACGTTGCATCTTCGAGAGTCTGGCGCTACGCTATCGACAGGTATTGGAATACTTGAAAGAGCTGGCTCCATTCCCCATCGAACGTCTCCACGTCATTGGTGGTGGCAGTCGCAACACCCATCTCATGCAGATGGCAGCCAACAGCATCGGCATCCCTGTGCTGACAGGACCTGTTGAAGGCACAGCCATCGGTAACATCATGCTGCAAGCAAAGGCAGCAGGACTGGTCTCTGACCGCTTCGAGATGCGGCGCATCATTGCAGAAAGCATCGATATGACAACCTACCTTCCTCTTGACAAAGAGGTCTGGGAAAAAGCATATGAACGCTTTAAAGAGGAAATAACGAAATAACGTAATAACGAAATAACGAAATAACGAAAAAATATGAACAGCGAAAAAATCACCCAAGCCTATGAATTGGCAAAAAACCGTTACGCCGATCTGGGCATCGACACAGAGAAAGTAATCCAACAGTTACAGGACTTCCACCTCAGCATGCATTGCTGGCAGGCAGATGACGTAGCAGGCTTCGAAGTACAGGCAGGCGCACTCTCAGGCGGCATCCAAAGCACAGGCAACTATCCTGGTAAGGCACGTAATATCGACGAGTTGCGAGCTGACATTCTGAAGGCTAAGAGCCTCATTCCTGGCAACCACCGTCTGAACCTCCATGAAATCTACGGAGATTTCAAGGGAAAAGTAGTCGATCGCGATGAGGTCGATGTGACCTATTTCCAAAGTTGGATTGACTGGGGAAAGGAATATGACACGAAACTCGATTTCAACTCCACCAGTTTCTCACATCCTAAGAGCGGCAACCTCAGTCTCTCCAATCCAGATGAAAGCATCCGCAACTTCTGGATTGAGCACACCCGTCGTTGTCGTGACATCGCCAACGCCATCGGTGAGGCACAGGGCGACCCCTGCATCATGAACCTATGGGTACATGACGGATGCAAAGACCAGAGCGTCAACCACTTCCTCTATCGGCACTACCTAAAGGACTCACTCGACCAGATCTTCGCCAAACCTCAGCCTATGATGAAGGACTGCATCGAAGGTAAGGTGTTTGGCATCGGGCTGGAGAGTTTCACGGTAGGCAGTCACGACTTCTATACTGCCTATGCATCGAAGAACAACATCATCCTCACCATCGACACAGGACACTACCACCCTACAGAAAGTCCCGCAGACAAAGTGAGTGCGGTCTTGCAGTTCGTACCTGAACTCATGCTCCATGTCAGTCGTCCTATACGCTGGGATTCCGACCACGTCACCATCATGGACGACCCCACTCTGGAACTCTTCTCCGAGATTGTACGTGCTGGTGCGATGGATCGTGTACACTACGGTCTTGACTTCTTCGATGGCAGCATCAACCGCATCGGCGCATACGTCATTGGCTCTCGTGCCGCTCAGAAGTGTATGCTGCGTGCCCTCCTCGAACCGACAGCCCTCCTCAGCCGCTATGAGTTGGAAGGCAAAGGCTTCCAGACACTCGGACTTCTTGAAGAGGCCAAGGCACTTCCATGGAATGCCGTCTACGATGAGTTCTGTCTCCGCAACGACGTACCTGTAGGTCAGGATTTCATTCCTGAGATTGAGAAATACGAAACTGAAGTAACAAGTAAAAGATAATATGGGAAAAGGATCTTCTTTGCGCAGCACCATCGCTGTGTCTCTCACCAATTACCTCGATGCAGGAGCCATCGTAGCAGGTGCCAGCGGCCTCACCCTCTGGCAAAACTACTTAGGACTATCGGAAGTCCATCTCGGATGGCTCAATTTCATCAGCGCCAACTGTCTGGGTGCTGCTATCGGAGCTATCATCGGCGGATTCCTTGCCGATAAGTACGGACGTAAGTTCATCTACACCTACAACCTCTTGGTTTATATGACAGGAGTGTTGCTCGTCATGTGTTCCATCAATTTCCCTATGCTCCTCGCTGGTTTCCTTGTCACAGGTATCTCCGTAGGTATCGGCGTACCTGCCTCATGGACCTACATCTCTGAGAGTTCTGAGATCTACAATCGTGGACGTAACATCTGCATTTCACAGATGTCGTGGGGATTCGGTCCTATGATTATTCTCCTTCTGGGTATGTTCTTCGCACCAGGCGGCTACCTGTTTGGTTGGGTCGAATCCATCGGACACGCCATCGGGGGAGCCACACTCGATGGTCCTGCACTCAATGTGTTCAGTTCGCGAGTGGTGTTCTTCTCCCTCTTTGTCGTAGCCTTCGTCGCATGGAACCTGCAACGCAAGCTCGATGAGTCGGGCGAATGGAAAGCCAGTCGTGAGGCAGCCAAGGCAAAGGGCGAGGACACAGGTCTGCTCCATGCCTTCAAGGTGCTGTTCTCCAACCGTATCGCCATCAAGACTGTCTGCTTTCTCGCCACCATCTACCTCACTTGGAACCTCGTAGCATCGGTCATGGGATTCTTCCAACCACATATCTACGAGACAGCAGGAGGCCTCAGCAACGAATACGCCAACATGCTCTCATGTGTGGGATGGGTCATCGTGGTAGCCATCACCTTCAACCTCTCCTTCTTCATCGACCGCCTGCCTCACAAGCTGTTCTATGTTTTGGGGTTGCTGGCAGCCCTTGCCACATGGGTGGTCATCATCGTTGGAGTCAACGGAATGGGAAGTCTGTGGGCATTCTCCATCCTCTGGGGCATCAATGGAGGTCTCTCCGTCCAGATATTCTATGCGCTGTGGGGTTCCGAACTCTTCCCCGCCAAGTTCCGCGCAGGAGCACAAGGACTGATGTTCTTCATCGTCCGCGGTCTCTCTGCCGTTTGGGGACTC
>JAFZYE010000077.1 GCA_017616445.1 Bacteroidaceae bacterium | reverse complement strand
GACCAGTGGGTAAAGCGGATCAACGAATTCCTAATAATTGACGATAGGCCTGAAGATGTGCCAAACAAGCGTGGGCGAAAGAAGACGCTATCTCCAGTCGGGACGCTCAGCTCGTCAGGTAATTCGCTCCATGGAATTATCGATATCGCTCTCTTGCAGTCGTATGTCTCGGATAATGAGGTAAAGCCTTTCGTTAGGGATTACGGGATGGTGATTGCTGACGAGTGCCACCATATCTCTGCGGTCAGCTATGAACAGGTGATGAAAGCTGTCAATGCCCAATTTGTTTATGGATTGACGGCTACTCCTTTCCGCCAAGACGGTCACCAACCCATCCTTTTCATGCAATGTGGCCTGATAAGATATACAGTTGATGCAAAGGCTCAGATGAAGAGTCAGAATTTCAGTCGGTTGTTAGTACCTCGCTATACACCGTTCCGACCTGTTGGTGATGAGAACCTTACCTATACGAAGGTAGAACAGCAATTGGTGGAAGATGAATGCCGCAACTTGTTCATTGTCAAAGATGTTGTAGAGGCTTTAAAGGAAGGTCGTTCTCCGATTATCTTGACCAGTCGGACAGCACATGTTACGACATTGGCAGAACTTATAGAACCGCATTGCCCCAACGTAATTATACTTGTTGGCTCAGAGAGCACCAAAGAGAAACGGCAGAAGATGGAACAGTTACAATCTATTCCACCGTTGGAACCGCTGGTTATTGTGGCCACGGGCAAGTACGTGGGTGAGGGTTTTGATTATGCCCGACTTGACACGTTGTTCTTAGCATCGCCTATCGCAGGAAAGAATATGGTGAACCAATATACCGGCCGTCTGCATCGTGAATTTGAAAGTAAACAAGACGTTCAAGTATATGACTACATCGACATCCGCGTTCCCGTTTGCGAGTCTATGTACCGCAAACGTCTAAAGGGATATGCCTCCATTGGTTATAGAATCCGAAACAACGAGATGTTTGACACTTTGTTTCCAACGACCGATGTGATTTATGATGGCCATAGTTTTGAACCGCCGTTCATATCTGACCTTGCAAAGACCAAGCATTCCGTAGTTGCCTCATGCCCAAGGATAAATATTGGAAGACACTCGAGAATAGCAGAACGGCTTGTGGATTTAGCAGCAAACGGCATTGAAATCGTTCTTTATACAAGAGAGGATAATGATGACACTCTTCGGTTGCTGCACCTAGGAATCTCTGTGATGATCAAGGAGCATCTTTCCCTTCATGCCGTCATCATTGACAAAAGCATCATCTGGTACGGCAGCGTGAATATACTTGGTTTCCATTCTGTTGAAGATAATCTCATCAGGTTCAAGAATTCGGAGATTGCTACGAGTCTGCTGGAGTCATTGAAAAAGTAACATCCTTCCAACAACAGCAATCGGTAATACTGACAGAAAAACATTTTTTTGAAAATTTCTTCATTTTCCATGTAACATTTCCGTTTTTCCCATACTATAAGGGTGAAGAGTCGAATAAAAATCGATAAACAACAAATGTGTAGTATGAATAGAATTGAAAGCAATGACATGGAACTCACCCGCCAGAAATGGGTGAATGAGGGAGGTATCTACTTCCCAATCAGTGGCGATACGATGCTGCTGAAGACTCCAGGAAAGGGTGTATTCAATGTAGTGAAATCGCAAAACCCAATGGACGCACGACTTGGTTTGCAGAGAATCGGTGATACCTTTGAATTCAATTTCAAGATTTACGAATTAGGATGCGAGGAGATGCTGCAGACTATCCGTAAGACATGGGAATCGGAGGTGTTCGTGAGGGGCGAGAAGAACCTGGGGGTTATCTTCAACGGCCTTAAGGGCACAGGCAAGACGCTCTCGGCAAAACTGCTCTGCAATGCGCTCGACCTACCTGTAGTCATTGTGCAATACCCTTACGAAGGTTTGGTCAATTTCCTCCAGTCACTCTGTTTCGAGTGTATCGTGTTCATTGATGAGGCGGAGAAGACGTTCAAGAAAGGCGAGGACGACGATGTGCTTCTGCGACTGATTGATGGCGTCTACAACCAGATGCGTAAGCTCTACATCCTGACCACCAACCAGCTGACGCTCAATGATAATCTGTTGGGCCGTCCGGGGCGCATCCGGTATCGCTTTGAATTTGGTAACCTGTTGCCCAAAGCCGTTAAGGATTATCTCGATGACAACCTTCTACCCAAATATGCCAATCAGCGCAAGAGTATCTTGGAACAGGTAGATTTGCTGGAAATATCAACCATCGATATCCTCAAGGCTCTTGTCGATGAGGTGAACATTCATGGCCGTTTGCCAGAGAGTCAATGTTTGAACATCCCAACAGCTAAACATGCCTTTGAGATACTGGAGTTCTACTACATCGCTGAACTCGACAGGTACAAGGAGATCAAGGCTTTCATCGATAAGCACATGAAGGAGGATGATGCTACGACCGTCAGCGAGTGGCTTCATAAACCCCAAAAGACCAACAAAAAGAAAACCAACGAGGATATGTTGGAGGACAAGTTCGATTCAGTCTATATCGCAACCCTTACAAGTCCTTCGCCCACTCTCATCCGCGATGTTTCAACCTCTCGTGGCATCATCGAGACAGAGCCCAATACCGATGGCTATTTCCTGATGCGTGACCGCTATGAGGATAGCGCCCACCTCTGTCTCCTGTTACGGAAGAAGAACAATCCGTCGCTATATCGCGGGATGCTGGTCTCCTGATAGACAGTCCAATTTCACAATATATTTATAGATTACTTAAAAAGTCCTGATGCATGAGCACCAGGGCTTTTCCTTTAAAACTCTACAAACTCACTATGGAGAGTGGAGAACGTTACACTTCTAAAGTGTTGTTTTTTTATCACCCTTTACGTGCTTCATTAAACGAGACTTTTCCATCAAATGTCCTTTGAGTTAAATATTCATTCAGCAGGGATATGTATAATTCTACGACCTTGTGCATCGTTTTGAGGTATAGTTTGAAGGCTGATGATTTCAGGGGTTTGCGCTTTCTTTCGAAAAGACTGATTTCTTGGAACTGATCCACAAAAGTGGGATAGTCCATCTTCTCGAACTGATAGAGGAGGAGCGTCTCTGCATATACACCATAATAAAGGTTGCTGAAGGCCTTGAAGGTGTAGTAGTCATCAGCATCGTAAACTGTCTTGCAGAACTGTTTGGCGATCTCGGGGAGGAAGCCTTCGCCTTCGAACAGCTCCAAATAGTGCTTGTATTCCTTGTACATATCGATGGATTGGTCTGCATAGCTCTCTCGAGATTGCATCAAGTCTGAGGGAGTGGTATGCTGGAATGGCAACAGGCAGTTCATAAAGTCGGCCATTACCTCGGCATGTTCGTAAGATTCATGATAATCGCTGACGACAAGTGACCGTAGATCCGTCATCATGTGATAGCGCCCGTAAACCAATGTCAGTTTGCAGGCCAGCATAGCTTCCACGGACCTGAGTAGCCATCGGCTTGTGCTTGCAAATCTTGGTCTCAGATGGATTGTGGTTAATTCTGAGAAATAACCTTGAGGGATGGTGTTTGCCATTTCTACAATCGGATTAGGGTTATGGGACAGTGATGTTCTTTTCGCGCACTTGGGAGGAACAACTTTTTGAGTCGTTTGTTGAGGTCTTCTGTGAAATCTTTAGTGAGGGCTTTATTCTCGTAATAGATTCTCACCATGCGATTTTGGATAATAAAAATCATAATTATTTGTTTTTTTTGTTTGACTTTCTACCCTTATAGTATGGGAAAAATGGAAATGTTACATGGTGGAATGTAGAAAAAGTGTTATTTTTAAGTATTTCTTTTCGTATTAGCGAGAAATTCTCTATCTTTGTCCACAATTAAAACAATGTAATATGAAGAAAAACGTATTGTTTGCGCTGATGACACTTGTGTTGACTGCTTGCGGCGGGCAGCTGACGGTAGACAACTCGGTGGTGGATTCACTGGATTTGAATCGCTACCTGGGCGATTGGTATGAGATTGCTCGGTTTGACCACAGCTTTGAGCAGGGTATGGATTTCTGTAAGGCAAATTATACGCTGCGAGAGGATGGCAAGATTGATGTACTGAATACGGGTATCAAGGATGGAGAACCTGAGGAGGCAGAGGGTATCGGGAAATTGACCGATACGCCTGCTTTGTTACGTGTGTCGTTCTTTGGGCCGTTCTATTCAGACTATCGTGTGATGATGCTCGACTCCGCTTATCAATATGCACTCATCGGTAGTGGCAGTGATGATTATCTGTGGATACTGTCTCGCACTCCGAAGTTGGAGGATGATGTGAAAGCAGCCATTCTAGCAGAAGCTAAGAGGAGGAGGTATGATACGGAGAAGTTGATTTGGGTGAAACAATAAAGGATTGGTGGCTATGGAGGATTGATAGGTATAGAGAATAGATATTTATATAATATGAAGGAAGAACAGATATTGATAAGGATTACCGGTCAGGACCGGCCTGGACTTACGGCTGCGGTCATGGGTATTTTGGCAAAATACGATGCCTCGATTCTTGATATTGGTCAGGCAGACATTCATAGTACGCTTTCGTTGGGTATCTTGATCCGTATTGACGAGATGAAGTCTGGACTTGCCATGAAGGAATTGCTGTTCAAGGCAACAGAACTGGGTGTGAACATCGGATTCTCGCCTATCAGCGATGATGAGTACGAGGATTGGGTGGGCCATCAAGGGAAGAATCGCTACATCCTCATGGTAATGGGTCGCCAGTTGGAAGCTCGACAGATAGAGGCTGCCACTCAGATTCTTGCAGATCAGGGACTGAATATAGACAGTATCATACGACTGACCGGTCGCAAAAGCATCAAGCAACTGGATAAGCATACACGCGCCTGCATACAATTCTCGCTTCGAGGCGAACCGATTAACCGTCAGGAGATGCAGTCGAAGCTTATGAAACTGTCACAGCAGATGGAGATCGACTTCTCGTTCCAGAAAGACGATATGTTCCGAAGGATGCGTCGCCTCATTTGCTTTGATATGGACTCCACACTCATCCAAACGGAATGTATTGATGAGCTTGCGGAGAGGAATGGTGTTGGGGCTGAGGTCCGCGCCATCACGGAAAGTGCGATGCGAGGTGAGATCGATTTCAAGGAGAGTTTCACACGTAGAGTAGCTTTGTTAAAAGGACTTGATGTTAGTGTGATGCAGGACATTGCAGAACACCTTCCCATGACAGAAGGTGTGGACAGGCTGATGTCTGTGCTTAAAACCTGTGGGTATAAGATTGCTATCCTCAGCGGTGGATTCACTTACTTTGGCGAGCATTTACAACGGAAATATGGTATTGATTATGTGTATGCAAATGAACTGGAGATAGGTGAGGATGGTAAGTTGACAGGGCATTATGTGGGTGAAATCGTGGATGGACACCGCAAAGCAGAACTGCTCAAGCTGATTGCTCAGGTGGAGAAGGTGAATCTGGCGCAGACCATTGCGGTGGGTGATGGTGCTAATGACCTCCCGATGATAACTGAGGCAGGACTGGGTATTGCTTTCCATGCCAAGCCTCGTGTGGTGGCAAATGCCGAGCAGAGCATCAATACCATCGGACTGGATGGTGTGCTGTATTTCCTTGGATTCAAAGACTCTTATTTGGGAGAGCAAGGGAAACTGTGAATGAGAGACTATCCTGATAAAATGACACAAGAGCAGGTGAGGGTATTTGGTGAGGATGTGCTAAATATCGTCAGCCAGATACCTCGTGGGAAGGTGACAACCTATGGGTTGATAGCCACTCTTGCTGGTTGGCCTAGTCATGCGAGGATGGTGGGACGGACACTGAGGTATACGCCTGGGGCAGAGAAGTTGCCCTGTCATAGGGTGGTGAACAAAGAGGGACGTACTGCTCCAGGATGGATGCAACACAGATTGCTGTTAGAGGAGGAAGGTGTAGTATTTAGACCAAACGGACATGTAGACATGAAGCGTTTCTTGTGGGAACCGGATGATGCTACATCAAGAGAAGGGAAAATGTAATTAGCGTGTAATAAACTATGATAGAGGTTATAAGGAAAGGAACTGCAGATTCAGTTTGTTCCAAAACGTAGTAATAGATAGGTGTGTGATGAAGGAGTCTTGCTCGTGAACTTCGAAGCCTCTTTCATCCAGATATTGCTGACGTAGGTTCTTTACTGCTATACTTGTCTTCAAAGTATCAATACATCGCATGTAATAATTGAAAAGAATAGGGTAGAGGTTCGTGAAATCATCGTTGATAGCGCTGGCCATCTGGCGGTGTTCCTCGTTGAGATTAAGGTGCTCACCATGTTGTAACCTTTTGTAAAACTTGGTAAGATTGTACTTCATACGATGAACAGTAACACGATAGGCGATGTGTGTCATACCAAGCGCTTCTGCCATCTCCTTGTCAGAAATTGCTCGTTGCTTATTGAGCATTGTAAGTAGTGACCGGAGGAAGATGAAACGACTGCGAGGGTATAAGACCTGATGGGCGTATGCAATCAGTTGAGACGCGATAGCAAGTTTCTCTTCATCATTCTTTGGCGAAATCTGTTCCTGACTAGTTGTCCTATCATCCAATTCTTTATAGCTGACATGCTTTTCTGCTTCAGAGCGATTGGACAAATAATTACGAAATGTATTTGTCAACCATGTTTCGAAGGATTCCTTCTTCTTGATATGCCGTAAGGACTGATAGGGATGGCGATTTTTACCTTCTTTACCCTCGCGAAGATAAAGGAAATAGTCCTCGACTATATCCTCAAAGTCATCATATAGGTTGTAGACATCATACTGCTCGCGCAACTGATGGTTGAGACGGTGATGCAACAAATAGTACATCGCCTCATCGCCCTTGTTGCCCGATAGGATGATGTCTACAAATTCAGAGATGGGAATCCCACTAAACATTATACGTTGCCGTCAATAATTTTCTGCCTTGATTTGGAAGAAGCTCTGTGGGTGATCACATGTTGGACATACTTCTGGCGCTTGCTTACCGATGACGATGTGGCCACAGTTGGAGCATTGCCAGATGACATCACCTTCGCGAGAGAATACAACGGCATCTTCGATATTCTTCAGCAGTTTGCGGTAACGCTCTTCATGGTGTTTCTCAATGGCACCCACCAGCTCAAACTTCTCGGCAATCTCATCGAAGCCTTCTTCACGAGCTTCCTTTGCCATACGGGCATACATGTCTGTCCATTCGAAATACTCGCCATTAGCAGCATCAGCCAGATTGGTGGCAGTATCACTCACACTACCGCCATTGAGGTACTTGTACCACATCTTGGCATGTTCTTTCTCGTTACCCGCTGTCTCCTCGAAGATTGCGGCAATCTGTTCGTAACCATCTTTCTTTGCCTTTGATGCAAAATAAGTGTACTTGTTGCGAGCCATGCTCTCACCGGCAAAAGCCTCCTTGAGGTTCTGCTCAGTCTTAGTTCCTTTCAGGTCTTTCATAAGCGTTTCAGTTATTAATATCAGCACGGCAAAGATAGTGTTTTTCTTGCAAAATGAATTAAAAAAACGTAAAAAACAAAAAAACTTCCTATAAACATGTTCTAATTCAGCTAAAAAGTACTATTTTTGTAGTCAATTACAACAGTTGATAGTTGATAAATATTAGGCATATTAAATATTAAATGAGATTATGGAACAATTTGAACTAATGACATTACCTTATTCACCTGAGGCTTTAGAACCGGTGATTAGTAAAGAAACGATTGCATTTCATCACGGAAAGCATTTGGCTGGGTATGTAAATAATCTGAATGGGCTTTTAGAAGGGAGTCCGTTGGCTGGATTGCCTTTGGAAGAAATTGTTTTGAAGGCTGAGGGTGGTATGCTGAATAATGCAGGACAGATACTGAATCATAATCTGTATTTTGGACAGTTTAGTGGTAAGCAGGGAAAAACGACTCCCATAGGGACACTCGCTGAGGTCATTGTTCGCGACTTTGGTTCGTTTGAGGCATTCAAGGAGGAGTTCCAAAAGAAGGGGGCTACGTTGTTTGGATCTGGCTGGGTATGGCTGTCTGCAGATAAGGATGGCAAACTCGTGATTACGCAGGAGACGAATGCGGCTAATCCTATTCAGAAGGGATTGAAACCTCTGCTGACTTTCGATGTATGGGAGCACGCCTATTACTTGGATTATCAGAACCGCCGTCCTGACCATCTGGCTGCATTATGGCAGATTGTTGACTGGGAGGTCATAGAGGAGAGGTTCACGGTTAAGGATTAATGGCTCATGGTTATGGCAAGTAACTCAGATTTTGTACAGTATATAGCAGACCAATGTAGTGGGGCTGGTGAGATTGTCCCGAAGAAGATGTTTGGTGACTACGGGATTTATTGTAACGGTAAGATCTTTGGACTCATCTGTGATGACTGCTTCTATCTGAAACCTACGGAGGCTGGGAGGAAACGACTCAGGCATGTGGATATGCGTCCTCCCTACGAAGGGGCAAAGGACTATTTCTATATTGCTGATGTAGATGATAGAGACTATCTTTCGGAACTGGTGCGCGAGACGTGTAAGGAACTACCTGAACCGAAACCGAAAAGAGTGAAGAGTGAAAAGTGAAGAGTGAAGAATGACGAAAGCACAGGAAATCATCGAATATATGGAGTCGCTGCAGAACGAGAAGCAGCGGCAGGTGTTGATGGGCTTCTTTAAGACGGGGCCTGGCGATTATGGGGAAGGCGATGAGTTTCTGGGGCTGAAGGTGCCACAGACACGGGAAGTGGTGAAGGCGGCTGGGGTGGATTTTCCAATGGAGGAGATCCCTGTGTTGTTGATGAACCGCTGGCATGAGGTGAGACTCTGTGGGTTCTTGATTCTTGTGGCGAAGTTCGAGAAACTGGCAACGAAGCGATTAGAGAATGATACAAACGCTATCAGGAAACGCGACGAGATTGTGACGATGTATCTGCAATATGCAGAGCAGGCGAATAACTGGGATTTGGTGGACTTGTCGGCACCAAAGATATTGGGAGCCTCCCTCTTATCCCCTCTAAGGGGGGAAGAAACCCAGGATTTTGAGTATAAACGAAAAATGTTGGATGAACTTGCTGCCAGCCCTTGTCTGTGGAAGCAGCGCATGAGTATTGTCTGTACGTGGAAGACCTCGCAGATGGGCGACCCGTCGTGGTGTCTGAGATATGCAGAGGTTCATCTGCATCATCCACACGACTTGATGCACAAGGCAGTGGGCTGGATGCTTAGAGAAATGGGTAAGCGTGTATCTATGGATTTGTTGCGAGAGTTTCTTCGTCAGCATGCTCACGAAATGCCGCGAACCATGCTTCGCTATGCCATTGAAAAGATGTCGGATAAGGAACGTAAGGAATGGATGGAGTTAGAAGTTAAGAGTTAAGAGTTAAGAATTAAGAGTTAAGAATTAAGAGTTAAGAGAATTAGACTTTAGTCAATGCATAATGAAGAATGCATAATGCATAAAATAGATGAGAGTGAAAACGAATAGTGAATAACTAAACTGGAAATAAATTGTCAAATTATAAATAAGAAAATTATGGTAACAGGAAATGTAAGACCAGCTGATATGGAGCGCATCACGACTCCAGCTCTGGCGAAGAAGTTTATTGATGAACAAATTCAGGAGCTTCGTGCTCAAATTGGTGACAAGAAAGTTTTGCTGGCACTTTCTGGCGGTGTGGATTCGTCAGTAGTGGCTGCTCTGCTTATCAAGGCAGTAGGTAAGCAACTGGTATCAGTACACGTCAATCACGGACTTCTGCGCAAGGGTGAGCCCGAGCAGGTGGTACGTGTGTTCCGCGATGAATTGAATGCCAACCTCGTTTATGTGGACGCTACAGATCGCTTCCTTGACAAGCTGGCTGGTGTAGCTGATCCTGAGCAGAAGCGTAAGATCATTGGTGCTGAGTTCATTCGCGTGTTTGAGGAGGAGGCCCGCAAGCAGGAGGGTATCAGCTTTCTGGCTCAGGGTACCATCTATCCCGATATCGTTGAGTCGGGTCCAGTGAAATCACACCACAATGTGGGTGGTCTGCCCGATGATTTGCAGTTTGAACTTGTGGAGCCTATCAAGCTGCTCTTCAAGGATGAGGTTCGCGTAGTAGGTAAGGAGTTGGGCCTGCCTGACAACATGGTTTATCGTCAGCCATTCCCAGGTCCGGGTCTTGGCGTTCGTTGCACAGGTGCTATCACTCGTGACCGTCTGGAGGCGCTTCGTGAGAGCGATGCAATCCTGCGTGAGGAGTTTGCCAAGAACGGCCTTGAGGGCAAGGTTTGGCAGTACTTCACCATCGTGCCCGATTATAAGTCAACAGGTGTTAAGGACAATAAACGTAGTTGGGATTGGCCCGTAATTATCCGTGCCGTCAACACCCGCGACGCTATGACCGCTACCATTGAGGAGATTCCCTACAAGCTCCTGCACCACATCACCCAGCGCATCATCACCGAAGTTCCAGGTGTAAACCGTGTCCTTTACGACCTCACTCCAAAACCAACGGGCACTATTGAGTGGGAGTAGGTGATAGTTGAGAGTTGACAGGTTATAGGTTAGTGGTTCATGGTTAAGGGTTCATGGTTAAGGGTTATGGGAGAGTGATTATAGAGGGGAGAGGAATTATGCATGACTCTAAAGTCATCGTAGCAGCGTATGTGGGATAGAAAAATGAAGAGAGCGTTGTGCTTGTTTTTGATATATTGGGCGACGGTCGGAATGCATGCCATTCCGGCCATGCCTGAGATATGGAGAACCTTGCGACTCAAGGACGGTACGGAAGTGCGAGCTCAGTTGAAAGGTGACGAGTTCTGCCATTATTGGCGTACAGACGACGGACGAAACTATGTTAAGTCGGGTGAAGAGTACGTGGAGGCAAATGAAATCACCATGAGCAATCGTGCACAGAGTCTCAGAACCACAAGGCAAGCGTCAGCTATGTCACGTAGAGTGGCGATTGGAGAGCGTACCCATTATACTGGTAAGAAGAAAGGATTGGTGATTTTGGCTGAGTTTAAGGATGTGAAGTTCAATGCCTCCAATAACAAAGCGAAGTATGAGAAAATTCTGAATGCAGAGGGCTATACGACCTCAGAAGGTTTTAAGGGTAGCGTTGCCGACTATTTCAAGGCTCAGAGTGGTGGAGAGTTCGAACTGGAGTTTGACGTGTTTGGCCCGGTTCAACTGGCAAATAATCAGAGTTATTATGGAGAAAACGATGCTAACGGTAGCGATAAGAGGGCGGTGAATATGATTGTAGAAGCCTGTAAGGCAGTCGACAGTCAGGTGAATTTTCGCGAATATGATTGGGATGATGATTATGAGGTTGATGAGGTTTATGTTGTCTATGCCGGCAAAGGTGAAGCTACTAGCGGTAATGATGACACCATTTGGCCGCACATGTTCTATTTGAAAGTGGCAAATATCAATCTCTTCCTTGATAAAGTCCGCATCAATACTTATGCATGTTCCAACGAACTGACCTCCTCTGGAAAGATTGAAGGTATTGGAGGCATCTGTCATGAGTTCTCGCATTGTTTGGGTTATCCTGACCTTTACGATACAGCCAATGGTGTGGTTGGCTCACTGCAATCATACGACATAATGGATTCAGGGGGATTTAATGGTAGCGGATTCGTGCCTGCAGGTTTTTCTGCCTATGAGAAATGGATGGCAGGATGGATTGACCTGACCGTGCTGTCGAACCAGAATGTGACCGTTAGCAATCTGAAACCAGTCAGCGAGGGCGGAGGTGGCTACATCATCTATAATGATGGACATCCTGACGAGTATTATATCCTTGAGAACCGTCAGCAGACAAATTGGGATAAATATCTTCCAGGTCGTGGACTGATGATTACACATGTGGACTATGATGCGCAACTCTGGTATCTGAATATTCCTAACTCGGTCTTGACCTCGACCTCCAATTATGTCCGAAACTATGGATATCCCACAAACGATCATGCCCGACTGATCATATTCCGGGCTGACAACAATGCAAGTTCCAGCTATACCAGTATGAGTCATGACCTATATCCCTATCAGGCAAATGATAGCCTGACGGCCACTTCTAAGCCTGCTGCGATATACTACAATCCGAATATGCTGGATGAAAAATTCTTACAAGGAGGTATCTTGAATATCACGCAGAACAGTGACAGGACGATGAATTTCTTCTATCGTGCTTCTGACGAGGATACGGGTATCTCAGAGGTGCATCCTGATTCGGAACGTACTCCTTCCGTTATCTACGACCTTCAAGGCAGACGTTTCATGGGAGGCCATTTGCCAAAGGGGATTTATATTGAGAACGGGAAAGTAAAGGTTAGAGGTTAAGGGTTCAAGGTTCAAGGTTCAAGGTTCAAGATTAAGGATTCATGGTTAAGGGTTAGAGGTGTTTGCTGGCAAACATACACCATTGTCGGATGCCACAGTTAGGACAGTCGGGATGGATGGCTTTACATACATATCGACCGTGGAGGATGAGCCAGTGGTGGAAGGAATGGACGAGATGGGGTGGAATGTTGCGTACTAGTTCGCGTTCGACGCTGAGAGGTGTGGTGCATCGTGATGGAACAAGTCCGATTCTGTGACTGACGCGGAATACATGCGTATCGACTGCCATAGTAGATTTGCCAAAAGCGACACTCATCACTACGTTCGCGGTCTTACGTCCTACTCCTGGCAGACGTGTGAGTTGCTCAAGTGTTGAGGGAACTTCGCCATTGTAGTCGCTCTCAAGCATCTGAGCCATCCCGATGAGATGTTGTGCCTTACTGTTGGGATAGCTGATGCTGCTGATTAACTGATAGACCTCGTCGAATGTAGCTTTTGCTAACTCTCGTGAGGTAGGGAAAGCCTTGAACAGCGCAGGAGTTGTCATATTTACGCGTTTGTCTGTACATTGTGCGCTGAGCATCACGGCCACCAGGAGTTGGTAAGCCGACTGGAATTGCAGCTCCGTCTGAGCATCTGGCATCGCCTGCTGAAAAAAGTCGGAAACCGCTATGTATCGTTCTTTTTTTTGCATGTTTTGTAAATATTTTTACAAAGTAAGCAATTTTTTTTGATATGGCGATGCATTATGTCGAAAAAAAGTAGTAATTTTGCAAGCTAATATGTATTTATAGGGATGAGACAGTTAAAAATTACCAAAAGTATTACCAATCGTGAAAGTGCTTCGTTAGACAAGTATCTTCAGGAGATTGGTCGTGAGGAACTTATCACAGTTGAACAGGAAGTAGAACTTGCAGCTCGTATCCGTAAGGGAGATCGCAGGGCATTGGAGACCTTGACAAAAGCCAATCTGCGATTTGTGGTTTCTGTTGCCAAGCAGTATCAGAACCAAGGTCTGAGTCTGCCTGACCTGATTAACGAAGGAAACCTCGGACTGATCAAGGCTGCAGAGAAGTTTGACGAGACACGTGGTTTCAAGTTCATTTCGTATGCAGTTTGGTGGATCCGCCAGAGTATTCTTCAGGCTTTGGCTGAGCAAGCTCGTATCGTGCGTCTGCCGCTCAATCAGGTGGGATCGCTCAATAAGATTACGAAAGCATTGGCCAAGTTCGAGCAGGAGAACGAACGCCGTCCTTCGTCAGAGGAGTTGGCCAACATCATAGGACTGCCAGTTGATAAGATTGGTGATACACTGAAAGTGCAAGGCCGTCATATCAGTGTGGATGCTCCGTTTGTGGAAGGAGAGGATAACAGCTTGTTGGATGTATTGGTGAATGACGACAGCCCAATGGCCGACAAGACCTTGGTGAATGAATCCCTTTCGAAAGAAATCGACCGTGCGCTCGACACCCTTACACCACGCGAGAAGGACATCATCCGTATGTTCTTTGGTATAGGTACACACGAAATGACTTTAGAAGAGATTGGTCAGACCTTCGGACTGACACGTGAGCGTGTACGTCAAATCAAGGAGAAGGCAATCCGTCGCTTGCGTCAGAATTCAAGAAGCCGTTTGTTGAAATCATATTTGGGATAAGCGTGATGGGTAGAATGCTGAAAATCGTGTTAGTGTTGACGCTCATGCTATGGGCAGGAACCGATGTGTCTGCGCAGGAGTTCGAGACGATGATCAACGACATGGCTTTGCGTAAGCAGCAGGAGTTAGCTGACAAGAAACTGGCCAAACGTCAGAAGGAAGAGAAGAAGAAAGCGGAGAAGATAGCGAAATTGGAGCGTATCGACACAAAGAAGAGCGAGACCTACACAACCCCCGTATATCTGTTTGGAATCTCAGCCCAGTTTGGTGACTCTGTTGTGTATGTGACCAACCTGCAGAAGTTGGATAACGCCCAGTTGACAAAGAAATATGACTATCTGGCTTTCCGTTCGGATTATAGCAATCAGTTCCGTAAGTATATTGTGGACACCTATCAAATGAAGCGTCCTGTGACCAGTGTCGTGTTCCACAAGGACAGGAAGAAAGCCTTGAAACGGTTCAATAAGATTCTGAAGCGTTACGAGAAGTCTATGCACTTGATGCAAGTGACGGATGATAAGTTCCAGTTTGCCGTGACGGCCATCAATTAATTTTTTTCCGATGAAATACATTGTCTGCATATTCCGTCTGATGATGCCTGTCCTTCTGGCAGGTATGATGCTGGTTGGTGCCGTTTCGTGCTCAAAGGATGAACCGAGTGAGGAGAGTCATAATGCCCGTTGTGTGTTGGTGTATATATCAGGCCAGAACAATCTGAGACCGAATATTGATAATGACATTATTGAAATGCTGGAAGGTAAGTCTGGCATGGGCGAAAACGACCATTTGCTGGTGTTTGTCGACGATAATAACAAATCGAGAATCTACGAAATCAACCGTACTACAAATGCTAAAACGCAGGCGGGTCTTACTCCGGTGTATCAGTTCTCAGAAAACCTCAATTCGGCTTCTCCTACTGTGTTGGACCAGGTGTTGGATTACTTCTTCAAGCACTATGAAGCACAAGACTACGGATTGGTATTGTGGTCGCATGGGTCAGGATGGATAAACGCTTCGAGCGAATCACCTCAACGTAGGTCCTTTGCAGTTGACACTTCCTCAGACGGAACAACGAGGATGATGATTCCTGAAATGGCATCCGTGTTGAGTAAATATCCAAAGTTTGAGTACATCCTGTTTGATGCATGTTTCATGCAGGCTATTGAGGTCATTTATGAGTTACGTGCTGCAGCTAAATATATTATTGGTTCGCCTGCAGAGATGCCAGGTCCTGGAGCTCCCTATCATAAAGTGGTACCTGCCTTGTTCCTTCATGAATCGGAACATAAGATTGCAGAAGCCATTGTGAATGCATACGGATCTTATTATAACAGCACGTTAAGTAGTTCGGGTGGGGTAGTGCTATCTGCTGCCAGAACAGATGATACTTTAGATAATTTCGTGTCTGTGATGGCAGAGATGTTCGAAAAATACAGTTTCCTCGATGAAACGAAGTATGTCAACTGCCTCAATTATTTTCATTACGATTGGAATATCTGGAGTGCTTATGATACCCCGGATTTTTACGATATTCAAGGTATCATGAAAGCTGTGGTGACCGACAGTGATGATTACGCTCGATGGGAGGATGCATTCTATCATTTGTCTCCAGTCGCCACCATTGGCACAAACTGGTATAGCGGATATACAAGTGCGTTAATGCCAGTTAACAAGTCCCAGTGTGGTGCTGTCAGCATGTTCTTACCCTTGGAAAAGTACAAGAACGATTCTTATTTCGACTACTATAAAGAGACCCAATGGGGTAAGCGGTTCGATATTAAGTAACTAATGATTTATAGGTTAGTCGTTTAATAGTTTAATTGTTTAGTAGGTTAAATGATTAAACTCTTTTTTTTGCGATTGATTGTTCTTGTCTAATAAGGTAGAGGGTGTTTTGCTGCCTCGGGAGCCTGCACGTGTGGTTCCCTGGAGTGTGCAAGTGTCCGCTCTGGGAGTCGGCAAATGTAGTTATGGCCTCTCGCTGTGAGCGAAACGGCTTGTTGCTATACATACATAAAAAAGGAAGCTCAAACGAGCTTCCTTTTTATTGTTCTCTTTCAGCTATGAATTAGAAGTTGAAGTAGATACCGAAAGTGATAGCGTTGTCAAGGTTCAAACCGAACTTGTTGTAGCTGTCCTTTACAGTCTTGTAACCGATGTTACCAAGAGTTGATACGAGGCATACGTCGTCAGAAAGAGCAACCTTAACACCTGGGCGAACACCTACCTTGAAAGTAGTAGTAGCGTCAACTCCTTTTGGCTTAACGCTTCCGAAGCCTACATAACCGTCAACGAAGAACTTAGCGATACCAGCCTCAGCAAAAGTGTAACGAGCGTATGGCTCAATTTCGATAGTGGTGTAGTTATTATCCTTGCGACCACCCATGTTGTTCTCCATTGTGAAATTGAGAGCTGCAGCAACATCCAAGTTGTCGCTCAAAGTGTAACCTACCTCAGGAGCGATAGTAAATACTGTCTCAGTCTCTTTGTAAGCATCACCGCTAGTTGCGTTGAAACCAAGCTTACCACCTGCCCAAATCTGAGCGTTAGCTGAAATTGCACATACTGCTACGATAGCAGAAAGAATAATCTTCTTCATAATTTTTAATAATTAAATTAATGTTTACGCGTGTGTGCGACTGGCGCACATCTTCACTTTTACATTGTTTTAATTTTGCCTACTCTTTTTAAGGTTTTCGGCTTATCCTTATTATTAACTCGCTGCAAAGTTAAGGTGTTTATTTGAATTGACCAAATAATTTTGTAAAAAAATTCACTTCTTTACACATTTTTTGTGTATTTATGCATTGTTTTTTCCTTTTTTTATACATTTCAATGTAATGTTTTTAAACCTTAAATTTCTGTGTGCGGACACAGTTTGTAATGCGTAAAATAATCCTACAAATGTAAATTTGGACTTTAGACTTTAGACCTTAGACTTTAGTTCTAATTCTTACATTTTTTATATTCAACTTTTTACATTACTTATGATGCATGATGCAAAGTCTTATGTCTAAATTGCAAGCGTTTGGCAATAAAACAACTTTTTTTTGGCATTTTCTTATACATTCTACATTTTACATTATTTATTATTACTACCTTTGCATGCACAAAACAAAATAGACAATGAGTAAGCTCATCAAACCAGCTGGCTATAAGCCGCAGATCAACCCTTTGGAAACAGAACAGGGTATTAAGTTAATCAAGGATTTCTTTCAGTCGAACCTGTCTACAGCCTTACGATTGCGCAGGGTGACAGCTCCGTTGTTCGTGCTTCGTGGTTTGGGACTCAATGATGATTTGAACGGGGTGGAACGTCCTGTCTCTTTCCCTATCAAGGATATGGGTGACCAGGTTGCTGAAGTGGTTCATTCGTTGGCCAAGTGGAAACGAGTGATGTTGGCAGAATATAAGATTCCTGCAGGCTATGGCCTGTATACCGATATGAATGCTGTTCGTGGTGATGAAGAGCTTGACAACCTGCATTCGCTCTATGTGGATCAGTGGGACTGGGAACGTACCATCAACAGCGAGGATCGTAACTTGGATTTCCTAAAAGGAATCGTGGTTCAAATCTACGAAGCTATCCGCCGTACTGAGTATCTGGTCTGTGAGCATTTCACTCAGCTGAAGCCGTTCCTTCCTGATAAAATCCATTTCATCCATTCCGAGGAGTTGTTGAAGCTCTATCCGAACCTATCGCCCAAAGAGCGCGAAGACGAGATATGCCGCACCTATGGAGCTGTGTTCATCATGGGAATTGGAGGTAAGCTCAGTAATGGTGAGGAGCATGATCTGCGTGCACCTGATTATGATGATTGGACTACAGTGAATAAGGATGGGTATAAAGGACTGAATGGAGATATTATGATATGGTATCCTGTCCTCGGACGTGCAGTCGAACTCAGTTCGATGGGAATCCGTGTGGATATTGAGGCCCTGAACCGTCAGTTGGAAATCACAGGCAAGCAGGAACGTAAGAATCTCTATTTCCACAAGAAACTCCTTGCTGGCGAACTACCGCTTTCGGTAGGAGGTGGTATCGGTCAGAGTCGACTCTGTATGATTATGTTGCAGAAGGCTCATATCGGTGAAATACAAGCCAGCATCTGGCCCGATGCTATGCGACAAGAATGCGCAGACTTCGGGATGCCATTAATTTAGACAATGCATAATTCATAATGCATAATAGACTTTAGACCTTAATGAAGAAAATACTGTCATCACAGCAGATTCGGCAAGTCGATGCACACACCATCCAGACAGAACCGATATCGTCGCTCGACCTGATGGAACGGGCATCGTTGCGTGTGACAGAACAAATATGCAGTCTCTTCGACACCAACCGTCGCATCATCGTGTTTGCCGGGCCAGGCAATAATGGCGGTGATGCCTTGGCTGTAGCCCGTATGCTGGTACAGCAGGGCTATCGTGTCTCAGCCTTTCTTTTTAATATCGGGAACAACCTGTCCGCAGATTGTCAGACCAACAAGAATCGGTTGAAGTTGTGTCCTACGATTGATTTCCACGAAATCACCACCGATTTTGTTCCTCCGGTCATTTCGACCGATGATGTGATAGTCGATGGCCTCTTCGGCACAGGGCTCTCACGCCCGCTCATGGGTGGATTTGCTGCTGTGGTGAAATACATCAACTCCTCCGAGGCAACAGTCGTCTCAATTGATATTCCTTCGGGCTTGATGACCGAAGACAATGCGGCCAATGTGATGACCCATGTGGTGCAGGCCGACTATACCTTCACCTTTCAGTACACAAAACTTGCGTTTCTCTTTGCCGAGAACGAGCATTATGTGGGACAGTTGGAAGTACTCGACATCGGTCTGCATGATCCACTCTCCGACATCACTACTACACCTTATTATTTATTTGAGGCTTCTGATGCTTCTGCGATGTTGAAAACCCGTCCGCGTTTTTCTCATAAAGGCACTTTCGGACATGCTTGTCTCATAGCCGGTAAGGAAGGAATGGGTGGCGCAGCCATCATGGCCTCGAAGGCATGTATGCGGAGTGGGGCGGGCAAGCTGACTGTCCATACCCCTGCTGCTAATGTGATTCCGTTGCAGATATCTGTTCCTGAAGCTATCCTCCATATAGAACGTCAGGCAGCTCACTTCGCCACTCCGTTCGAAACCACTTCGTTCAATGCACTTGCTATCGGACCAGGTATCGGAACCGATGAGGCAACCGTGCGAGCTTTCTCGCAGCAACTGCATTACCATCAAGGTCCGTTGGTGCTCGATGCCGACGCACTCAACATCCTCGGCAGTTACCCAGAACTGATGAACCGCATACCGCAGGATGCCATCCTCACGCCACATAAGAAAGAGTTGCGAGGACTGATAGGGTCTACATCAAGCAGCTACGAAGAGCTGCAACTTACCCGTCAGCTATCCCAGCGTCATCATATCTACGTCATCATCAAGGGAGCCAACTCGGCCATTGTAACCCCAGAAGGTGATGTGATTTTCAACATCACGGGCAATCCCGGGATGGCAACCGCAGGAAGCGGTGATGTGTTGTCGGGCATTATCCTGTCGCTCTTGGCACAGGATTATTCGTCACTTCAGGCTTCTCTCCTTGCCACCTATTTGCATGGATTAGCAGGTGATTTGGCTGCTGCTGACCTCACTCAGGAGAGTCTCATTGCTACCGACCTAATCGACTATCTTCCGAAGGCGTTTAAAAGTCTCATGTAGATTTAGTCCTTTTTTTATCGCTCTTAGTCATTATATGTGACTAAACCACTCACTCTTTTTGCAGTCCAATAATTAGACTCATTGTATAAACAAAATATTTACTAACAACTACCATGAATAAAAATGCATTTATTTTGATTGCGTGCTGTCTGATGACAGCTAGCAGCATGGCCCAGCAACAGTTGGGTCAGCGACCACGAGTGAAATCACCCGTCATCAATGCAGACGGTACAGTGACCTTCAACTTCTACGACCCTTCTGCTCAGCGGGTGAGTGTGAATGGCGATTTCGAAGAAATCCGTAACCAGCGACTGGAGATGAAGAAGCAGGACAATGGTGTATGGACTGCAACAACGTCAGCTCCACTCAATGCAGAACTCTACTCTTATAGCCTCAACGTTGATGGACAACGTCTCATTGACCCATCTAACAGCTATGTGAATCGCGACATCGCTACCCTGAGCAACATCTTCATCGTCAGTAAGACATCCGACGACAAAGGGCACCTCTATTCCGTAAACAATGTGCCGCATGGAACGCTTAGCCGTGTGTGGTACGACAGCCCGACGCTGGGACAGCAACGTCGTATGACCGTCTATCTGCCTGCTGCCTACGACGGCAAGAAGAGGTTCCCCGTGATGTACCTGCTTCATGGTCATGGTGGCGACGAGACTGCTTGGGGTGACCTGGGACGCGCTTCGCAGATTATGGACAACCTCATTGCCGAGGGTAAGTGCGTGCCGATGATTGTGGTGATGCCTAATGGTAACCCAACATGTAATGCCGCCCCTGGATGGTGGCATGAGGGGATGTACACACCTGACGGTAACGCATTCAACGACCGTGGTGCCAAAGCCTCGATGGAGGAGAGTTTCATGGATATCGTCAATTTCATGGACAGCCATTATCTGACCATCAAGAAGCGATCGGCACGTGCTGTGACGGGTCTCTCAATGGGTGGTGGACATACCTTTGGTATCTCACGCCTCTATCCCGAACTATTCGATTACTATGGTTTGCAGTCGGCAGCAGCAAGGGTACAACGTAACAATGCGAAGTTTGACGAGCAGATGAAACGTCTCTTTGACTCGAAACCGAAACTTTATTGGATTGCTATCGGAAAGGATGATTTCCTGATGCAACAGAACACAGAACTGCGGCAGTACCTCGATGGTAAGGGCTACAAGTATGAGTACTACGAGAATGATGGCGGACATATCTGGCGCAACTGGCGTATATACCTGACAATGTTCGCCCAGAAGATATTCTAAGATTAGCACACAATACAATAATGATTATGACAAAGAAACAAATAAAACGCATCATCCTTAGTTTGGCGTTTATGAGTGGTACTTCGCTGCTCACCGCTCAGATATTACCATACCTCAATCCCCAACTTACGTCCGAACAACGTGCAGATGACTTGTTGAAGCGTTTGACCCTTGAAGAGAAGGTGCGACTGATGATGGATACATCGCCAGCTATCGAGCGTTTGCAGATTCCTCAGTTCCAATGGTGGAACGAGGCGTTGCACGGAGTGGGGCGTAATGGCTATGCTACAGTATTTCCCATCACGATGGCGATGGCTGCATCATGGGACGATGCCTTGCTGCACAGGGTTTTCACTGCAGTAAGCGATGAGGCTCGTGTGAAAGCACAGCAGGCCAAACAATCGGGTAACATCCGTCGCTATCAGAGCTTGTCGTTCTGGACACCTAATATCAATATCTTTCGTGACCCACGTTGGGGACGTGGTCAGGAGACTTATGGCGAAGACCCTTTCTTGACATCGAAGATGGGACTTGCTGTGGTGCGTGGTCTGCAGGGCTATAGCTACGAAGGTAAACCGCTTGGCGACTACAAGAAGTTGTTGGCTTGTGCCAAGCATTTCGCTGTACATAGCGGACCGGAGTGGAATCGTCACACGTTTAACGTAGAAGAACTGCCTGAACGCGACCTGTGGGAGACCTATCTGCCCGCCTTCAAGGCGTTGGTCCAGGAGGGTGATGTGGCAGAGGTGATGTGTGCTTATCAGCGTATCGATGGACAGCCCTGTTGCAGTCAGACTCGCTATGAGCAACAAATTCTTCGTGACGAATGGGGTTTCAAGGGGTTGATTACCAGCGACTGCGGTGCCATTCGCGACTTCCTGCCCCGTTGGCACAATACAGCAAAGGATAGTGAGGAAGCCTCGGCACAGGCCGTATTGGCTGGTACTGATGTCGAGTGTGGTTCGGAATATCGTCATCTGCCCGATGCTGTACGACGTGGCGACATCAAAGAGGCAGATCTCGACCGTTCACTTCGTCGTCTGCTTATTGCCCGTATGGAAGTGGGCGATTTCGACAGCGATGACCATGTGTCGTGGACAAAGATTCCTGAGAGTGTTGTTGCCTCGAAGGAGCACAAGCAACTGGCTCTTGACATGGCTCGCAAGAGCATCGTTTTGTTGAAGAACAATGGCGTACTACCATTGAACTCTCAACTTTCAACTCTCAACTCTCAACTCGTCGTGATGGGTCCCAATGCCAATGATTCCGTGATGCAATGGGGAAACTATGCCGGCTATCCGACGAAGACCGTCACCGCTCTTGAAGGTATCCGTCAACAGTTGGGTAATGTACCCTATGTGTTGGGCTGCGGACTGACCCGTAACGAGAGCATCGAGAGCCGTTTTGGACAGATAACGTCTCCCCAAGGCAACGCAGGCATGCAGGCGATTTACTATAACAACACAGAAATGAGTGGTGCACCTGTCACGACTGTTACGATGTCCGAGCCAGTCAAACTGAGTAATGGGGGTAATACCGTCTTTGCACCAGGCGTCAACCTTGAGAATTTTTCCGCTCGCCTCGATGGTACACTTACTCCGACCCGCGATGAGACACTCATCTTCACCATCAGCGGTGATGATAAGTTGCGTCTGCTAATCAATGGTGACACGATTGTTAACCTCTGGCAGGCACGTCAGCGTATCCAGCAGGCACAGCAAGAGATTGACGTTAAGACAGGACAGAAATATCGCATCCAGATAGAATACGTACAAGAGACGGGCTATGGTGCCTTGAATTTCGACATCCAGCATAAGGCTACACCTACGTCGCAGGAGCTGTTGGCGCAGGTTGGGGCGGCTCAGACAATCATCTTCATCGGTGGCATCTCACCCCGTTTGGAAGGGGAGGAGATGCGTGTCAGCGAGTCAGGTTTCCGAGGTGGTGACCGTACAAGCATCGAACTGCCACAGGCTCAGCGCGATGTGTTGCGTTGGCTGCATGAGGCAGGTAAGAAGGTTGTGTTTGTCAATTGTAGTGGTGGTGCTGTGGCGATGACTCCTGAGATGGAGACTTGTGATGCCATCCTTCAGTGGTGGTACGATGGTGAGCAGGGAGGTGCTGCCTTGGCTGACGTACTCACAGGACGCTATAATCCAAGCGGAAAACTACCTGTGACGTTCTATCGCAATACAGAGCAGTTGCCCGATTTCCTTGACTATACGATGACGAACCGCACTTACCGCTACTTCACTGGGGATCCGCTGTTCCCTTTCGGTCATGGTTTGAGTTACACGACATTTGCTTTTGGCAATATAAAAATCAAACAAATCAAGGACGAGAAGGTTGAGGTTCGTCTCACGGTTAAGAACACGGGTCATGTTGAAGGAACCGAGACCGTACAAGTCTATTTCCGTCGAACGGCAGACAAAGACGGTCCGCTGAAAACACTTTGCGGTTATCAGCAGGTGACCCTAAAGCCAGGTGAGACCCGCACAGTCACTATTGCCATGCCTCGTAAATGCCTTGAGAGTTGGGATACCCAAACCAACACTATACATTTCGTGCCAGGCGAGTATCAGCTGATGGTAGGTCCGTCCAGTGATGACAGCACGTTGCAGAAGAGTATCGTTCGACTCAAATAATCGGATTTCAACCGCAAATCAAAAAAAGTTGAATAGTTTTGTAGCTTTTCCGTAGTTGCTGCGTCTAATGGGTAAAACGAATGTAAAATATAAAATGTAAAAAAAGACGATTATGATTACATCAACAACTCCAACCATCGAGGGACACCCAATCAAAAAGTATTATGGTGTCGTAACAAGTGAGACAATTATTGGCGCAAACGTACTGAAGGATTTTGCAGCAAGTTTTCATGATTTCTTTGGCGGACGTTCGCGAGGCTATGAGAACACGTTGGCTGAGGCGAAGCTGACGGCGATGCGAGAACTGCAGGAGCGAGCAGAGCAGCTGGGTGCTAATGCGGTAGTTGGTATCGACTTCGACTATGAGACCATCGGACAGAGTGCCAGCATGCTGATGGTTGCATGTAGCGGAACGGCTGTGTTGATTGACTAAAGACAGTTGACAGTTGATAGTTAATACTATGTGTTTGCCACCCGTTGGGTGGCTTTTTTGCATTACAGTTGTGGTTTTTAGTAAAAAAACTCATAACTTCTAACTTCTAACTCAATTATTATTCTTATCTTTGCAGTGCGTTTAGACCATAGCCGCAAGCGGCAAAGTAAAAACTATAAAATTGAAAAGTGCTGTTGAATAGTTAAATCGTTTAATAGTAAATAAATCGATGTTATCTGTAGAAGAACTCAACGACCGATTGATTGATCTCGCGTTTGCCGAGGATATCGGAGATGGTGACCACACAACACTTTGTTGCATCCCTGCGGATGCAGTGAGTGAATCGAAGCTCTTGATAAAAGAGGAAGGTATTTTCGCTGGTGAGGAAATCGCCAAGCAGGTGTTCCACCGTTTTGATCCCACGATGGAGGTTGAGGTGTATATCCACGACGGGGCTCATGTGCATCCTGGCGATATCGTGATGAGCGTGAAGGGTAAGATTCAGAGTCTGTTGCAGACAGAGCGACTGATGCTGAACATCCTCCAGCGCATGAGTGGTATCGCAACGATGACCAACCGTTATGTGAAACGTCTGGAGGGAACGAAGACTCGCATTCTCGACACTCGTAAGACTACTCCTGGCATGCGTATGCTTGAGAAGGAGGCGGTGAAGATAGGTGGGGGAGTGAACCACCGTATCGGTCTGTTCGATATGATCCTGCTGAAGGATAATCACATCGATTTTGCTGGAGGTATTGAGAACGCCATCACTCGCTGTCATCAGTATCTCAAGAAGGTAGGTAAGGATCTGAAGATAGAAATCGAGGTACGTGGGTTCGACGAGCTGAACGAGGTATTGCGTGTGGGTGGTGTGGATCGCATCATGCTCGATAACTTTACACCAGAGGAAACCCGTCGAGCTGTAGCTCTGATTGATGGCAAGTACGAGACAGAATCGTCGGGTGGCATCACCTTCGATACCATCCGTGATTATGCCGAGTGTGGTGTGGACTTCATCTCCGTAGGTGCCTTGACCCATTCGGTGAAAGGTCTTGACATGAGCTTCAAGGCTGTGGATTCAAGCAAGCTTAAGATTTAGGAAACCTAGCCCCCTTTAGGGGGAGGAAGTTGAAAATTGAAAATAAGGACTGACAGGAGTTGCAGGAGTTCAGGAGTGACAGACGGCACCAATGGGTGTTAACATCTGCAAACTATCGTCGAACGAAGTGATAACTTCTGAGCTTTAGCGATAACTTCTCTAACTTCTAAGCGAAGCGATAACTTCTTAATAAGTAAAATGTAAATAAAATAACTTTAAATTAACCTAATTATTTATTTAAACCAAAACAATTATGAAGACAATGAAATTGATGCTTACAGTGCTTATAGCATTGTTTGCAATGACAGCAAACGCACAGACAGCAAGTGCGTTAGTAGCAAAGTACAAAGGTCAGGGTGTGAAAGCTGAAGACATGATGGCCGACGTGAAGCAGATGGTTGACGCATTCGCCAATATGCCTGCACAGGGTGGTGGCGGTATGCCTGGTATGCCTGATATGGGTGCTATGACAGCCCAACTCAAGAGTATCAAGTCTTACACAGTGCTCACTCCTGGTGCAGATAAGGTGGCAGCTATCAAGGCTGATATCGAGGCTCTGAAAGACTACAAGACCCTCATCGAGTTCGTAGAGACTGATGGAGGAGGCGGTATGGGCGGTTTCGCTATGCCAGAACCAAAGGCTGGTCCTGACGGTGTGAAGCGTCTGCAGATGCCTAATATGTTCCAGCAGATGGGTGGTTCGATGCAGGCATACGCCAAGGTGACAGACAATAAATTCAACGAAGTGCTCTTCTTCTCAACAGGTCAGCAGAATTCTGTTTCACTTGTTGAGGGTACAGACCTTACAGTTGACAACCTCATGATGATTATGATGATTCCGATGATGCGCAACATGCAAGGTGGTGGCGGATTCGGAGGAGGATTTTAATAATGCATAATTCATAATTTTTAATTGATAATAAATGAAGAGAAACCTTTTACTGGCAGTATTGGTAAGTGTTCTCTTACCTCTTACCTCACACTTCTCATCTCTACATGCTTGCACGAACCTCATCGTGGCTAAGAAAGCATCAGTAGACGGAAGTGTTATCGTGAGCTATAACGCTGATTCATACGGCATGTATGGAACCATGTTCCGTCATGTAGGTGGCATTCACCAGAAGGGTGAGATGCGCAAGATCTACGAGTGGGATACCAATAAGTATCTTGGAGAGATACCTCAGGCTGAGCGTACCTATAATGTAGTCGGACAGATGAACGAAAACCAGGTGAGCATCTGCGAAACGACATTCGGAGGACGTGAGGAGGTGGTTGACCCCAAGGGTATCATCGACTACGGAAGTCTTATTTACATCGGACTGGAACGTTCGCGTACAGCACGTGAGGCCATTCAGATTATGACCGACCTCGTGGCCAAGTATGGCTATTGCAGCGAAGGTGAGACGTTCACGATTGCCGACAAGAACGAAGTGTGGGTCATGGAGATGGTAGGTATGGGACCAGGTTCACAGAATGCTGCTTGGGTAGCTGTTCGTGTGCCTGACGACTGTATCTGCGCACATGCCAATCAGAGCCGTATCACGCGTTATTTCCAGTTGTTCCCGAAGCAGGATGTGCTTTACAATAAGGACAATGTGAAGTTTGCTCGTGAGAAAGGTTTCTTCAGCGGTAAAGATGCTGAGTTCAGTTTCCGTGATGCATTCAATCCACTCGACTTCAGTGGCATTCGCTATTGTGATGCACGTGCCTGGAGTTTCTTCCGCCATCATGTGGACGGGATGGATAAGTACCTCCCATACATCAACGGTGAGGATATGAAGGGCGAGATGCCTTTATATATGAAACCAAATCATCTGTTGACGGTTCAGGATATCAAAGACGGCATGCGTGATCATTACGAGGGTACAGCGCTCGATATCACCAAAGACCTTGGCGCAGGCCCTTACACCATGCCTTATCGTCCAAGTCCGCTCAGCTTCAAGGTGGACGAGCAAGAGTATTTCAACGAACGTCCTACCAGCACCCAGCAGACAGGATTTGCCTTTGTGGGTCAGATGCGTAGTTGGTTGCCCGATGCAGTAGGAGGTATTGTGTGGTGGGGCAACGATGATGCCAATATGATTGCCTACACACCTGTCTATTGTGGCGTGAGCGACATCCCTCAGTGCTATGTGCGCATCGCTGGCGAGCAGGACGAGCTGACCTTCTCATGGGGCTCAGCATTCTGGATGCAGAACACCGTGAGCAACATGGTATATCCGTATTACAGCAAGATGTATCCCGATTTGCGTAAGGTCATCGATGAACTGGAGACTGCATACGTGAAGGAGGTTGCAGCAATCGATCAGGAAGCCAAGAAAATCTTTGAGAGTCAGCCTACGACCTTAGGACGCTATCTGGCCAACTACAGCAACAAGGCAGCTGATGAGATGATGCAGCGTTGGGACCGTCTCTATAAGTATCTCATCGTGAAGCACAACGATATGGTGGTGAAGCGTGAGAAAGACGGTCAGTTCGAGCGTACGCCTGATGGCTATGCGGCTCCGACCATTCGTCCTGGCTATCCTGCTCAGTTCAGCAAGCGTGTGGCGAAAGAGACAGGCAATCGCTATAAGATGAAATAAAAACCGTGAACGTTTTTTCACAAGTAGAATGCTTGTGTCAGTCTTTTGTACTCCTCAGAATATGTGTTCTGGGGAGTACGTATTATTAATAAGGTGTGTTCAGTTTCGCGAGGAGTTCGGCCGAATGTCATCATCGTTCGTTTGAACGGGCGTGTGGGACTTCCTTTTACGTTACAACGTCTGATGAGGTACAATCCCCTCATGGCAGCCTCTCCGATGAAACGTTCAGCGGCAGAGTAGGGGACAATCACTTCGAACATCCCATCCTTGTCCAGCAGTCTGTCCACCCCCTCAATGAGTTGTTCGAACGTGAGTGATGAGGTGTGTTTCGCTCTGTGCATCTGTGCCGTCTTACTCTGGGTATCTTCCTCGTAGAAGGGTGGGTTCGATACGATGAGTTGGTATGTCCCTTCGCAGAAATCCTCCAAAGATGCGTGTCGGATGCCGATACGGTTCTCGAAAGGCGATGCTGCCACATTCTCACGAGCTTGTTCTACAGAAGCAAGGTCGATATCTATCCCCATAATCCTTGCCTCAGGAAACCTCTGAGCTAACATCAAGGCGATTAGTCCACTTCCCGTACCAATATCTAATACAGTTGATAGTTGATAGTTGATAGTTGATAGTTGACCTGCCCAGCTGCCCAGCAACACCCCGTCTGTCCCGACCTTCATGCTACATCGGTCGTGACGGACACTGAACTCTTTGAATTGAAAACTATCTATACTCATTGTGATGCAAAGGTACAAAAATTCGGTTAAGTGAGCACAATAAAAGCTTGTTTTTATTGTCGAGCGTTAGAATTTTATGCAAAAAAAAAGTTAATAGTTGATAGTTTATAGTTGAAAGTCAGTTGTAAGTTCAAAGTTTAAAGTTGAAAAATGCAAAAAACTCCTAACTCCTAACTTCTAACTCCTAACTTTTGCCTATCTTTGCAGTCAATTAGCAAATCATTTACTATCAAATATATGAAAGCTCTAAACAAACGAACAGCACCAAAGAGTGTGGCACCTGAGAAGATTATTCAGTTTGGTGAGGGTAACTTCCTCCGTTGTTTTGTCGATTGGATCATCTACAAGATGAACCGTAAGACCGATTTCAATGCAAGTGTGGTGGTCGTACAGCCTATCGAGCGAGGTATGGTCGATTGGTTGAATGGTCAGGACTGTCTGTATCACGTCAACCTGCAAGGCCGACTGAATGGTGAGGTGGTCAACAAACTGACTCGTATCGACTGTATTAGTCGTGCTTTGAATCCTTATACGCAGAATCAGGCGTTTATGGCTTTGGCCGACCAGCCTGAGATTCGTTTTGTGATATCTAACACCACCGAGGCAGGAATTGCGTTCGACCCAGCCTGCAAGTTCACCGATGCACCTGCAAGTTCCTATCCGGGCAAGCTGACTCAGTTGCTCTATCGTCGCTACCAGACCTTCTGTGGTGCACCCGATAAGGGACTCATCATCATGCCTTGTGAGTTGATATTCCTCAACGGACACCACCTGAAAGAGTGTATCTTCAAGTATATTGAGTTGTGGAAGGACGATTTCGGAGCCGACTATCAGGGCTTCAAGGATTGGTTCACCAACTATTGCTATGTATGTGCCACCCTCGTCGACCGCATCGTGCCTGGGTTCCCACGAAAGGAAATCAAGCAGATACAGGAGAAGATATGCTACGAGGACAACCTCGTCGTACAGGGTGAGGCCTTCCATCTCTGGGTGATTGAGAAGCCCGAAAATATGGATATCGACCAGCTCAAGGCTGAGTTCCCCGCTGAGAAGGCAGGACTTCATGTGCTTATTGCTGAATCAGAGAAACCTTATCATGAGCGTAAGGTGACCCTCCTGAATGGTCCGCATACTGTGCTCAGCCCTGTTGCTTACCTGAGCGGTATCAATATCGTTCGTGATGCATGCAACGACCCAGTTGTAGGCAAGTATATCCATAAGGTGCAGTTCGACGAACTGATGCAGACGCTCAACCTCCCGATGGACGAGTTGCAGCAGTTTGCTTCTGACGTGCTTGAGCGTTTCAACAACCCATACGTCGATCATCAGGTCACCAGCATCATGCTCAATTCGTTCCCTAAGTACGAGACACGTGACCTGCCTGGACTCAAAGTCTATCTGGAGCGTAAAGGTGAACTGCCACAGGGACTTGTGTTCGGCTTGGCTGCCATCATCACCTATTATAAAGGTGGCTGTCGTGCCGATGGGGCAGAGATTGTACCGAACGATGCTCCCGAAATCATGCAGCTACTGACCGACCTCTGGGCTACAGGCGATACGCGCAAGGTGGCAGAGGGTGTACTGGCTGCCGAGTCGATATGGCATGAGAATCTGAACCTGATTCCCCGACTGACCGACCTCGTAACAGCTGACCTCGACAAGATTCAGTCGCTCGGAATGCTCGAAGCAGTGAAAACGATTCTTTAAGGATGGTGCACAAGACTCAAGTACTCATCGTAGGAGCAGGACCTGCAGGTTCTGCATGTGGCATCTCTCTGCAGAAGGCAGGGGTGGATTGTATGCTTGTGGACAAACAGACTTTCCCTCGCGTTAAGCTCTGTGCAGGACTCTTCACCCAAAAGTCTCAGAAATGTCTTCTTGATTTGCTTGGGCAGAACCTCTACAACGAGTGCATGGATGCATGTCTCATGAGTCATGAGAGTGAATTCAGTATCTACAAAGGACAGACTTGTCTCGTGACCAGTCATCTCGACCGACCGATTACACTCATCAACCGTCCTAAGTTCGATGCTTGGCTTGTGAACCATTACATCCGTCTTGGGGGCAAGTTCTGCGACAGTCAGGAGCTGATCGACCTCGATGACCAGAAGAAAGTAGCTGTCTTCCGTGAACGTGAGGTGGAATACGAGTACCTGATAGCTGCAGACGGAGCGAACAGCACGGTGGAACGCCTCCTCGCCAAGCAATATCCTGAGCAGTTCCATCGGAAAGCCAAAAGTGCACTCTCGCTGGAAATCAATGTCGACCGCGGCGACGTGGATGTGACTGGTGTGAATATCCACTTGGATATCATCCCCAATAGCTATGCCTGGACATTTGCTAAAGGTGAAAAGGTATGTTTAGGGCTGGTGAAACAGCCTGACGACACCACCAACGCTAACGTAGCGATGCGTCAGTTCCTGAATGACCTAAAGGTGCGGAATCAGCAGAAGTATCCGCTACAGGGTGCGATGATTCCTGTCGGTACCTATATGACTCGTCCTGCATTTCGTGATAAAATCATGTTTGTGGGCGATGCGGCAGGATTTGTCGAGCCTCTGACCGATGAAGGCATCTACTATGCTTTGCAGTCGGGCTGTTATGCTGCCAAGGCTTTCGACTCGAATGCCCAGCCGGTGGACCACTATCTGAAGCTTACCGATCATCTCAAGCGGATGATTGACATGGGGCGGTACTATCAGCGACTGCTTGAGAAACCATGGGCTGTCAACCTCCTTTACAAACATGCTCACAAGCATCCAGACTTTGTGGCTTACTTCTACGAGACACGTATCGAGCAAGGTTGCATGGACTCTTTCTGGAAAAACGTGTTGCATTACAAACTGTTACCTATCATATTCCTGTTAGGTGTCATGTTTCTGACATCCACAGTATCTGCCCAGATACCTGTCGACACCACGGAGTTCGTCCCAATGTCGTGGAAACAGGCCATGCGGCAACGGAAGTACGAGTGGTTCGTCTCCAAGCAGGCACGAGCCGTGGCTGATAGCATCGTGAAATACCAATTGCCGACAGGCGGGTGGGTGAAGAACCAAGACTGGGGACTCAATCCCGACAGCCTCTACATTAGCGAATGCATGGAGACGGGTATAGGTGGAACCATCGATAACGGAGCTACCTATCAGGAGATGGAGTTCCTGGCCAAGATGTACTACTACACCAACCTCATTGCCTATCGTGTGGCGTTCCTCAACGGGCTTGATTTCCTGTTGGGCATGCAGTACGAGAACGGAGGATGGCCGCAGTACTATCCACCACGTGGCAAGGGGCACTATTCCAGTCACATCACCTTCAACGACAATGCGATGGTGAACGTCATGCAGTTCCTGCTCTCCATCTCGCGTAATGAGGAACCCTACGACATGCTGTG
The DNA here is from genome assembly GCA_017616445.1 of Bacteroidaceae bacterium. Taxonomy (GTDB): domain Bacteria; phylum Bacteroidota; class Bacteroidia; order Bacteroidales; family Bacteroidaceae; genus Colivivens. The sequence goes on along the minus strand of JAFZYE010000077.1, from coordinate 2,013 downwards.
GCTGAAGCCCGAACAGCGCGAGGCATGCAAGCGGGCATACGATAGGGGAGTGGAGTGCATTCTCGATTGTCAGATTATGGTCGATGGACAACCTACCGTTTGGTGTCAGCAACACGATGAAAAGACCCTCAAGCCTGCACAGGCACGCGCTTATGAGCTGCCGTCGTTCTGTGCAGCAGGCGAGACTGTCAACATCGTTGAACTCCTCCTGTCGCTTCCCAACCCATCCGAACGCATCATCATGGCCATCGATGGAGCCATCCGCTGGCTTGAGAACCATAAGATCGAGGGCAAAGCCCTTGAGCGGTTCACCAATGAAGAAGGGAAGGCCGACTATCGAGTCGTCGATCGTCCTGGAGCACCAGCCATGTGGGCACGCTTCTACGACCTCATCCATGGCGAACCCCTCTTCTGTGGGCGTGACGGCATTCCACGCAAGCATGTCGAAGATATAGAATACGAACGGCGTAACGGCTACAGTTGGTTCGGTACACAACCCCAGCGGCTCATAGACCTCTACCACGACTGGTCAGCAAGTGTCCTCGACCAATATATTCTGTACGATGAAGAAGCAGAAAGTGAATAGTGAAAAGTGAAAAATGAAATTTTTTTTACTTTTCGTTGTTCACTATTCACTTTTTTTTCTTAACTTTGCAATCGAGTTAGATATTTGATTAATAATCTATTAAACCTAACAAGTCAATTAAACAATAAAACTGTTAAACAATCAAAACCAAAACACTATGGCTAAAAAATGGATTTGCCCTGTATGTGGCTATGTACACGAAGGAGACACACCACCTGAGAGGTGTCCACAATGTAAAGTTCCTGGATCTAAGTTCAAGGAAATGGTAGAGACTGGAGGCATTCAGTTTGCTTGTCAGCACGAGTTAGGAGTTGCGAAAGCAATTCCAGATACAGAAGAAGGAAAGTTCGTGCTTCAGGGTCTGAAAGACCATTTCGCAGGCGAGTGCTCAGAAGTCGGCATGTATCTGGCGATGAGCCGTCAGGCCGACCGTGAAGGCTATCCCGATGTAGCAGAGGCGTTCCGTCGCTATGCATTTGAGGAGGCAGAGCATGCAGCTAAGTTCTGCGAACTGCTCGGTGAAATGTGCTGGGACACCAAGACCAACCTCGAGAAGCGTATGCAGGCAGAGGGTGGAGCATGCGAAGGCAAGCTTGAGATTGCCAAGGTGGCAAAGAAACTCAACCTTGATGCTATCCACGACACCGTTCATGAGATGGCTAAGGATGAGGCACGTCATGGAGCCGGCTTCCAGGGTCTGTTCAACAAGTACTTCAAGTAAGTTCTCCACGACGAGTATTTCAACTAAACGGGCACAACAACACGTTGCGCCCGTTTTTAGTGCCCTCCCCATAAAGGGGGATTGGGGAGGGGGATCGCTTGCGGTGGAGGAGTATGACAACATCCTTTTTTTTATGTTTTTGGGGACCACCTGCATTTTCTTTAGTTTTTTTTGAGTTTTTGAAAAAGAAAAATATGTTTTAATTAGTTGCAATTTAGGAAGTTATAACGTGTTTTTGAGTTTTTTGCATACTTTTCTCAAAAAAAAAGTTTTTTAAAAAAACAGAAAAGAAAAGTTTTGACGAAAATAGTGTCAAAAACTCAAAAGACCCCAAACACAACTACCTGTGAGGGCGTTTTTAGCCCTGCGGGCGGAATGTAAAAACTCAAAAAAAACTCAATTCTGTTGGCATCATCGTTCCTCAATGAGTATGTCAGCAATATCATATCACATCATGGAATGCTCTGCAATCCCTCTACTTATTTGACCACGAATCTCATGAATTGTCACGAAACGATAGTTCAACGTATGTCAAAAGACTAGTCACGTACGGGAGGTGTTTTTGTAAACCTTAGGGTTTGCACTTGTAAACCTTAGGGTTTGCAATTGCTAACCTTAGGGTTCGCAAATCTAACCCCTAAGCCTGCATTTATCATCTATTCTTTTGTTCCGTGTTCATAATTGATGGATATTTAAAGATTCTCAG
>JAFZYE010000076.1 GCA_017616445.1 Bacteroidaceae bacterium | reverse complement strand
TTTTTCTTATTTTTCAGTTCCTGCAAAACAGGCGGCATCTCAGCATAATTCAAACAAGTTTGACTTCTGCATTCGATTTGCACTGTTTTTATCTTGACTGTGATGCGAGGCCGTAGGCTGTTCGTAGGTATCGGGCAAAGGGCTGTTAAGCTCGCTTAGACAGAACTTGGAACGATGACTTCGGACTGATGCTCGATGAGCATGCATCACAGGCAAGTATTTTTGATATTTTTGTCTCTTTTTCTCCGAAGGACTTTTTTATCATTAAACTAAACACAGGTTTTTACCAGTGAGTCATATTTCCAGCAACCATTTCCAACATGGAATCACCTCTATGGTGCCATGTTTATCGGTCAGTGTGCCTTCTTCGTCGTAGGTGACGATGATGCGCCTACGGCAAGGATGCACATTTGGAAGTTTCTCCAGTGGTTCTTTTTCTCGTTTTTCTGTTTCAGGATCAGCTATTGAATACGAGACTTGTATGGCAAGTTCGTCCTCTGGGACATAGAAATCTACCTCAACACTGGCATTATAGAAGAATACTCGCTCATTGTCCTCATCGTGTCCATACTTGCGGAACAGAGACAGGGCCACTATGTTTTCAAGCAGGATGGTGTCTACACCCAACAATTGTAATGACAGCAGACCATTGTCAATGAAGTAGTATTTGCAGATGCTTTCCTTGTCGCTAAATGATGACGCAATATTCCTCAGGCGAAGAAGCAACCACGCATCCTCGGAATAAGCAATATAGTTTGATACCGTAGGAACGCTAATCTTGCCCGACACACTTGAGAGGATCTTCGATATGCGATTGTACGAAACAGGCTGCATCACGCTTTCTGCCATCTTCTTAATCATCAACTGAAGCAGACGTGGATTGGAGATTCCATTACGTTGTATAATGTCACCAAGGTATATCTTTTGGAATACACTCGACAGATAGCTTCGCTTCACCGGTAGTTTGATAGACTCTGGCAGGCCTCCCCAAGTAAAGTACTCACCGTATGCCTTCATAAACCTGGCCTTTGATTCTGTAGCCGTCAGGGCCAATTCGTCGTAAGCCACACCAGTATAAGACAAGTATTCCTTGAAACTGAATGGATAGACTTCTACAGGCAGGTAGCGTCCACCTAATGCAGCCATGATCTCCTTCGACAGCATCTTGGCATTCGACCCCGTTATAAACACGCTGTATTTCTTGTCTGCCAGGTTGCGTGCGAACTTCTGCCAACCATCCACATTCTGGATTTCGTCGAGAAACAGCATAGGGCGTTTTCCGTACATCTCCTGATGGCACTCCAGTATCAGGTTGAAGTCATCAGCCGTAAATCCCTCCAGACGGGTATCCTCAAAGTCCAGATAGAGCATTTCGTCCCACCCCTTGCCATCTGCCAGCAACTGCCGCATCTTCTGGAAGAGGAGGAAAGACTTTCCTGAACGTCTGACTCCCACGAATATCATCAGCGGAAAACTATCCAAGTCGTAATGACGAGGAAAAATGTCGTACAGTTCCACATCCTTCTGGTTGTCGAGCATCACCTGCTTCAACGTATTTCTTGCTATTCTCATTTGTCAAAAAAAGTTCAATTTTATAAAACCACACTTAATAAATCACTGCAAAATTATAAATTAAAATTTAACAAAGCAAGCTTTTCTGTAAAAATTTCACTTATTTTACCCGACTTTAGAAGAAAACACCAGCTTTTTGTTATTTTTCCAACTTTTACTACGGCTCTCCTTTTCGTATAAGTACTTAGCGGGTGTCGAGTTGCAGGGCGGGGGAACACTTCTCGTAGAGGGGTCCGTCGGTCTTTGCTGCTGCGGGAAGAGTGATTTTTTCCAGCGATGAGCAGCCGAAGAAGGGGGTGCGGCCGATTTTCTCTACTGCGTCGGGCAGTTGGATCTGTTGTAACAGTGCACAGTTGCTGAAGGCATAGTTGTCGATGCGTTTGGTGGAGTTGGGCAGCAGGAGGCTCTGTAGCGAGGTGCAGTCGATGAACATCCGTTCGCCGATGATGCTGTCCTGACTCTGATAGTTGGCCCAATAGGTGTTGTCGGCGTTCCGTGTATAGATGACCCCTGGCTGCTGAGCTCCGATACGGTTGCAGAAGTCGTTCCATTGCTGCTCGTTCATCTTCTTGAAATCGTAGGAGTAGGTCTGTTTCTGGTTGTTGGTGGTTCGGGTGTAGGTCCAAGTCTTCTGCGAAGGACAGCTCATGTAGGGGATGCTGTCGGCCACGATGACGGCATCCGAGAGGTCGAGATGACGCAACGAGCCACCTTGCCAGCTGCTGAATTCGGGCGCAGCTACGGCACCTGCCATCTTGCGCAGGAGGGCAATGTCGGCACCATTGACTGGACCGCTGACGACAAGGCTGGTCAACGATTCACGCTCTTGCTCGCTGAGCATCGATGCGAGTGTACCTGCCTGGGAGAGTGTCACTTCGCGTCGCTGTGTCTGCCGCTGGGGGTGAATGCCGCACACGATGGCTTGGATGGGGAGGATGTTGACATCGGGACGGTATGGGTAGTCGCAGATGCGGATGCGATAATAGCCGTTGAACGCTCCGTACCACCCCAGGTTGAAGTGGAGGAAGTCGTCGTCATAGCCGTCGCACACGAACGCATGCCGCCCGTTTCCTACGATGCATGGACGCTGGTGGTCGAGCTCGCGCCCGATGAGCGACTCCATCTGTGGCTCATTGAGTTTGGGGTAATAGGCTATCGTGCCCGCATAGTTCAGATTGTTGCAAAGTGTCTGCTTGATGCGCCCTAAGGAGGCCGATGTCGTGTCGTTGCTGAAGTTGGCATCGATGGCCAGACCGATGCTGATGAGGGTCTCTGAGAGATTGATGAGACTCTGCGACTGGGCGTCCGCCTCGTAGCTTGGCTGATAGGAACTCCATGAGGGTGTCAGCTGGGAGAAGTCGACCAAATAGAGTTCATCATCTGTTGCCTTGTAATAGACATGCGACCGTCCGCGCAATGGCCACTGATGGTAATTGGCAATCATCAGCGTGGCCAAAGGCACACAGCCGACTACCGCCTTACGTCCGTTGAGGACAGGCGAAGCACGGTTGTAGGGTGTCTGCTGCCCCCACTCTATCCGTCCCAACAACGGGCCTACATGCTTTTGGCGGCGCTGATAGAGCAGGTCGGGACGTGTGGTCTTTGCAGCCGTCTTCCGCTCCATCGCCTGCATCTGGTCGATGTATGAACGTGTCATGATGGAAAACACCTCACGATTGTCACCCAAACGAAGTGCTGCCTCTGTGCTGTAGGCCAGCACGGGATGTTTCAGGGCAGACCATTTGGCGGCTCTTGCCACGATACAGAAACAATTGTGCATAGCGTCTTCAAACCCAATGAGGTACTTGTTCGCTACGACGTACGACAGACAAAGCGCATCGTCCGCCTGACCATGCGACAGCAACCAATTATGGGCAAAGGCCATCTCACGCCCGTAATCACTGTTCGGTTTCACATAGACGGTCTTGGGTTGCGACTCGAAGACGGAATCGCCTACAGGCATGCGCATGGTGGGCAACTGTACGACTCCGACCTGCGATGTGCAATAGGTGGCTTTCGTCAGGAGCTGCTTGTAGGACTCGGTTCGGACGGTTTGGAAATTGTAGTTACGCAGCATGAAACCGTTTCCGGAACGAGGACGTTCGCCTCCCTTCCACGAATTGGCCGTCAGCTGATAGGTGACCAAGAACAGTTCGCCTTGCGTAACGGTATCGGGAGCCAACGTCACGAATCCTTCGACGGCATCCGTCACCCTTGCATGGGCATGGATGCTCAAGCAACACAAGAGGAATATGATTCGTACGCAGTTCATGGCCAATCTTTCTATCTCGATCCTATAAAGAGGAAGAACATGGAGAGGAGTACAAGGGCAAGGTCGAACAACTTGGCTCGCAGGTTCCTCTCGTGGAAGAGCATGGCTCCGAAGAGGAACGACACCACCACGCTGCCCCGTCGGATCATGCTGACGATGCTGATCATCGCCTCGTCCTGACTGAGCGCATAGAAATAGACGAAATCGGCAGCAGAGAGGAACACGGATATCAGGATGATGCACCAATCCCAATGGAACGGGGTGGTCTTCTTGCGATGAGGATACCACAACACCAGCAGCATGATGAGCATCATGAAGAACTGATAGATGTTGTACCACGACTGCACGGCCATCTTGTCGAGCCCCACACCTGTGGGCGCAGGAGCCATGAGATAGCGGTCGTAGAGTCCGCTGACGGCTCCGAACACATTGGCCAAGACCACAAGGGCAATCCATTTGTTGTGACGGAAGTCGATGCCCTCCTTCTTTCCGCTGCGACTCATGAGATAGAACGAGACAATAGCGATGGTGACACCCACCCACTGCCACAGATTGAGTTGCTCGCCCAGGAACGTGAGGGCTCCGATAAGCACCATCACAGGACGGGTGGCGTTGATAGGCCCCACGATGGTGATGGGCAGGTTCTTCATGCCGAAATAGCCGCAGAGCCACGAGCAGAGCACGATGACCGACTTGAGCAGGATGTAACGATGTTCAGCCCATCCGTAGCTGTGGGTATAGAACAGGCTGTCTTCGGAAAGCCATCCCTGAGCCGAAGAAACGATGAACGGCAGGAATATGAGGCTGGAGAAGAGGGTGTTGAGCAACAGCACAGGTATCACCGCATTGGCACGCAGCGATTTCTTCTTGAACACATCGTAGAATCCCAGCAGAACGGCTGAGAGAAAAGCTAACATCAACCACATCATAGCAGTATCTTCCATTCCATGTTGAGCACCCAGCGGTTGGAGAACCAGTCGGAGAAGGTGTGGTTGTAATCAACCCCCATTCCCACGATGTACGAACGGTTTTGCAGAAAATCCATGTGCATACCTGCTCCCACCTCAGGGCGCCACTCTTTATGCAATTGTAACAGTTTGTTATCGATATATCGTCCACCACCATAGACCCGTAGCGACATGCGCGACGAACCGTTGAACAGCACGGAGCAGACAGCTCCTGCATTGAGGTGATAGATGTCGAGGTTGTCGGCATCTCCTCCACGCTGAATGCTGCACGTAGCCATCCTCGCCATCGCTTCCACACCCCATGTGGAGCCGAAGAAATGGTTGTATTCCACACCGGTAGTGAAGGTGGTAGTGCTACACACTTTGTCTTCCGAGCCTGCCTCGAATCCAGAGAATAAGGTGAACGACGTGGGGTCGACACAATATTCAACATTGCGTGTGACATCCTTCACCCGCATTTTCGGACGCACAATACCCTCCTCGCCCATCACCAGGTCGGTGAGGAAATAAGCGAGATTGGCAGAGAGGGCACCTATACCTGCTCCCACATAGGTATCGGCCAGCCAGTGTTCGTTACGGCGGATGCGAAGCAGCTGGGTGGCAGTCGCTGTTGCATAACCGCCCACGCTGATCCAAGGACTGATGTGTCCGTACTCACGATGCAGGATGGTAGCGCTGGCAAAGGCCATAGCAGTATGTCCAGAAGGCATGCTCTTCTTATCGTCCCAGTTGGGGCGCAGTTCGCCGATGCCCTTGACGCTCTCCGTGATGCCGACAGCCAAACCGAAGGTCAGCGCATTGGCAATCAGCATACGTCGTGTGGTGCTGCGCGACTCCACGCCCAACGCTTTCAAGCCCCAGGTAGCAACAAGGGGCGAGAACGCAATTCCGTAGTCGAGTTTATCGGCATCATGACGTTTCATCGGCTGCGTGAGCTGATGACGAAAACGGTTGTCCTTCCTCAGACTGAGCAACCCTCCAACCAAATTGCCGGCACCATCGAGCTGCAACGACAGTTCTCGGCGTGTCATCTTATCGTTATAGTCGTCAATCACAGCCCGTACCGCCTCCTGACGCTTCAAGGCCTCGTCCATCTGTTGCTCCAGACGTGCCCAGAATGCCGTGTCGATATCCTCGTAGGCAATCGAGTCGGTCTGAGCTTGGACGGTTAAAGAAAAACTGAAAAATAAAAAAATGAAAATTGGAACTTGAACCTTGAAACCTGAAACTTTAGAGTCGGAAGGGATGGCGCGCTGGAGAACTTTCTTCCAACGGATTGAGAGGTAGAATGTGCGGACGATGAGGTGGACGAAATAGCCCACATACACAGCCTGAACGCCGATGAAGCGGAACAGACCCGCATAGGCAAGCACAAACCCAAGGGCGGCAAACAACATACAGTCGCGTACCTGACGACCTGCGGTTGCCCCGATATAGACCCCATCCCACATGAACGCAGCACAGCTGATGAGCGGCATCAGGACAAGCCAGAAGAGGAACGGCTGAGCCTCAGCAATCACATCATGGTCCTTCGTCATGAGACCCACCATCTGCTGGCCTCCTATAAAATATAATAAGGTGAAGATGAGTCCCACGCCTAACGTCCAGGCAAACAACAGTCGGACAGCACGAACGACCTGCGGACGGTCCTGTGCTCCGATGAATCGTCCCACCAACGCTTCGCCTGCGTATGCAAACCCATCGACGAAATAGCTGAACACCATGAACAGCTTCATCATGATGGTCCCGACAGCCAACGCTGCATCACCATAGTTCGAGGTGAGTGCCGTGAAGCCCACATACACCACCATGAATCCCAACGAACGCAGGACGAGATTGCCGTTCAGCGCAGCCAGATGACGGATTTTCTCCCATCCGATGCTGGCTTTCACGCCGATATACCTGAAATACTTGCGATAGCCGAGTACAAGGAGTGTGATGGCTGTCAGCAGACCTGTGTATTGTGCAATCACGGTTCCGTAGGCCACTCCGATAGCTCCCAGCGGGGTATAGACTGCCAGATAGAAACTTGCCGCCATATTCACCACGTTGACCACGATGTCGCATATCATCGGGTTAACCGTGTTCTGGGTGCCGATGAACCATCCCTTGAAGGCCATGAGCGACAAGGTGGCGGGAGCTGCCCAGATGCGAATCCAGAAATACTGACGGGCAAACGACTCCACCTCGGGCGAACAAGGCACACACCACATCACCAAATCGACAAACAGCCATCCGATGGAAAACACAAACAAAGCACCCATCAGCGCAATCGAAAGACTCTGGGTGAAGATGTCCATCATACCCTGATGGTCCTTACGTCCGAAGGCCTGAGCGGTCATTCCACCTGTACCCACACGCAGGAATCCGAAATTCCAGTAGAGCAGGTCGAACAGCATCGAACCGATAGCGATACCGCCAATTGCAGACGCATTCGAAATATGCCCCGCAATCGCCACATCCACGATACCCACAATGGGAACCGTGATATTCGCAAAAATGCTCGGAATGGAAAGTCGCAGTATCTCTCTGTTCATCAATCGCTCGTAATTTGATGCAAAGGTACAAATAATTAATAATTTATAATTTATAATTCATAATAATTTTGTAATTTTGCGCCAAATTGTTTGAAGATATGAAATTATTAACGATACTGATATTACTCGCTGTCTCGATAACGGGAAAGGCGCAAACCATGAAGCAGCTGTTCACGAACATGCCCGACACCATCCTGCCTACGCTCAGCAAGAACGACCGTCTGGATATGGTGGACCTTATCGAGAACAACATGCAGAACGAGGTGACGAACCGTCTCAAGGGCAAATCGCGGCTCACAAAGCTGACAGACAATCTGGCCAAGATACAGCTCTCGGAGTTGGTCGAAGTACAACTGTGTAAGCTCCCTACCCCCGACAGCTACCTCATCTGCATGATTCACTCCGTGAAGGCAGACGCATGGGACAGCACCACCAAGTTCTACAACCCCGACTGGACACCTGCAACCTATAAACTGTCAACCGGTAGTATGGGCAAAATGCTCATGACGTTCTACTACTACAACTTCACGGATGACACCACCCTCGCCACAACGGTTTCGGATCTTCGAAACGGAGAAGGAAAGATTTTCCTGCATGAAGGTGGTACTGTGGAAATCAAGTGGAACAAAGATCAGGCACGGTTCGTGAAAAGCGAGAATATGCCATAGAACGGTTGCAACATGAAGTGGCTCAACAACATACGACTATTCGGCAAAGCAACCCACACTTGCAAGGTGTGGTACCATCTGCTGCGTGTCGTTCTGCCACATCAGCAGGCAAACATGACCATCGAGGAAGCCGAACACATCATGGCTCAGCACTATGCCGACCAAGGAACGACATGTGTGAAGCAGAACACGATTGAGGCCCAACCCGAATACGATCTGGAAATCATCGTGCCAGTTTACAATGCAGCTGAGTATCTGGAAGCATGTATCGCATCCATCACCTCGCAGGCGACCAATTTCCGCTTTCATACGACCTTCATCAACGACGGAAGTACAGACCGAAGTGCCGACATCCTGAAACAACATGAACACGATGCGCACATCACCGTCCTCACACAGTCCAATCGTGGGGTATCAGCCGCACGCAATCAAGCACTGGCACATATCAACGCACGCTATGTGATGTTTGTGGATGCTGACGACCTCCTGCCCCAGGATGCCATCAATAACCTCATGGAGGAAGCTTACGAACAGAATGCGGATGTGGTCGAAGGATCGATTGCAACCACAGACGGCACCACGGAAAAGCTGCTCATACAGCACACAGACAGCAACGATGCCCACAACCTGACAGGCTATGTGTGCAGCAAGGTGTTTGCAGCCCGACTGTTCGAACATATCGGATTCCCTGAGGGCTATCGCTACGAAGACACCATCCTGTCATTCCTCCTCTACCCCATGGCTCACAACATGGCAACCATCAGCCCCACCACTTATCTCTATCGCCAGCACGACTCCAGCTTCACCTCTGGCGAACAAGGCAACTACGCCATCCTCGATGCCTACTGGGTGGTTCGTCAGCTGATAGGAACCGCCACTGAGTACGTCCCAGCAGAGCGCCACAATCTGGTCTACGAGGCGTTCCTCACAGGAATGAAACTATCGGGAAACCGCATGATGAGTCTGGACCGGGCAACCTGCATGGCCTACTTTGCAGCGATGTGCGAACTGGCCAGCCGTCACTTCCCCACCCTCACAATCACGTCTGCCGACAAGTCCCATCAGGCACTTGCAGCAATCGATGAAGCATTGAAAAACAAAGATTTCACGCACTATCTCCTTGCGTCCAACTTACTTTAGATGCGCCCTGTTAACTGCTTCAGGGTGAAATATAACCACTCTTGCATTCGGAAGAGAGTCCACGACGAACGCAAGGGCATGTAGCCGAATTTTCGTAACTGCTCCTTGGGTATCAGCTCCCAATCAATACAATCATAGTCGTCACGTATCAGTTGCCACGCTTCACTGCGTTGGGCAACCGAATAATATTTGCGACCATACAGATACAGATGTCGGATGGCATTCACCACCATCAGCCAGCGAAACCGTTCATGCGCACTTCGTACGGCAAGTGAATAGCCGCCCTTGAGCAGATGACACGACATGGCTACATGAGATTTCAGACCACCGAAGATGGCCATATTCATCGCATGCGAGAGCGAATCGTCCAGCAAGCGGTAGTAATAGATGCCCTCGCTCTGGATGATACGGGGCGACTCAAGGAAATGCAGCAAGGCTGTATTGTCCTCACCATACACACGGTCGGCATTATCGTAGAGGATACGCAGTTGAAGCGGACGACGAACCACATAACGTCCGGAAACGTGCCAAGGCATACTGTGATAGAAGACCATCTCGCCTGACGCTTCACGGAACTCCCAACGGCCATCAGGATAGAAGATGCTGCCATCAGGCCGAACACGCATCTCTCGGAGCAGCACACACTCCACATCATCACGCCCTTCAAACTCCTTCACAGCCAACTCCAGCGCATCGGGAGCCAGCCAGTCGTCATCATCAAGCACTGTGATGAACTCACCACTCGAAGCCAGTATTCCGGCATTACGGGCCAACTGAGCTCCACCGTTCACCTGCTGTTCCACCACCTTCACGCGCGAGTCCTCCTGAGCCAGCGTATGCATCAAGTCGAGCGAACCGTCAGTCGACACATCATCCACACACACGACCTCCACATCCTTCAGCGTCTGAGCCAATACTGATTCCACACACTGGCGCAGATGTTCCTTCATATTATAGACCGCCACGATTACACTTACTTTAGCCATACGACAATCAATCTTTCGTTATTTTGATGCAAAGATACGAAAAAATAGTTGAATTGTTTAATAGTTTAATAGTTTAAATGAGAAAAATTGAAGAAAACTCCTAACTCCTAACTCCTAACTCCTAACTTTTTTGTAATTTTGTCGCGCAAAGACAACAAAAAACAGATGGAAAACGAGAACGAGAACCGTAGCAGCCGCATCGCACGTAACACATTATACCTTTACGGACAGATGCTGGTACAGCTTGTCGTAAGTCTGTTCACAGCTCGCGTGGTCATCCTGACCCTGGGAGAAGTGGACTACGGAATCTTCACCGTTGTGGGTGGTGTGATGAGTGTGTTCATCGTGCTCAACTCACTCGTTTCTGCCACCATGCGTTTCATCACTTACGCCCAAGGCGAAGGGAAAAGCGTGGAGGAGCTGCACACCATCTTCAGCACAGCACGGCTGGTTCATCTCACCATCGCTGCATTGGTGTTCCTGTTGGCTGAGACCGTCGGACTCTATTACGTCTGCAACTATCTGGTCATCCCTCCCGACCGACTCACAGCCACCATCATCATCTATCAGTTCTCCATCATCACGTCCTTGATTGGCATCATGAGCGCCCCCTACGACGCACTCATCGTAGCCCACGAGAAGATGGGAGTGTTTGCCTCTATCGGCATCTACAACGTGCTCATCAACCTCATCATCGTCTTTCTGGTCAAGTACACCAATACGGATAAACTCATCCTCTATGCTGCACTCATCATGATGATACAGGTCAGCATGCGACTCATCTACGGCTGGTATTGCAACCGTTTCTTCCCTGAGACACGTGGACGATGGGTGTTCGACAAGCAGCTGTTCATCCGGATGCTGAAATTCGGAGGGTGGTCGTTCAACGGAACCTTGGCATCTATCGGCTACACACAAGGTATCAACCTCCTGCTCAACTTCTTCTACAACACCGTCATGAATACCGCCTACGGAGTGGCCAATCTCGTTCAGAGCAAACTCTATCTGTTTGCAGAGAACGTGCTGACGGCTGTCCAGCCACAGATTGTGAAGAGCTATGCAGCAGGCGACTTCCAATACCTGCACACCCTGGTGATTACCTCGTCGAAGTTCGCCTTCCTCCTACTCTACCTCCTATCACTGCCCGTATTGCTCAACACCAGCTACATCCTCTTCATCTATCTGGGCGAAGTGCCCGAATACACGGTGTGGTTTGTCCGCATGTCGGTCATGTGTATGATGGTTCACACGCTCGGAGCCGTTATGTGTATGTCCATTCATGCCACAGGACGCATCGCTAAGTTCCAGATGATCGAGGCCAACCTACTGCTCCTCATCGTCCCGATTGCATGGTTCTGTCTGTGGAAAGGGTGCTCACCTGTCTCCGTATTCATCGTCCAACTGGTGGTGTTCATCGTCACCCAGATTGCCCGGATGCTCATCGTCTGTCCGGCCATCAACCTGCCTGTATGGCGTTACATCAAGGAAGTGCTGCTTCGTTGCATCATCGTTGTCATCATCGGCAGCATCATACCAGTCATCGCTCACCTCTCAGACGTGATGATTGCGCACCCACTCACCAAGATTATCATCAACACCTCCATCTGTCTCCTCTCAACCATTCCGACCATCTACTACATCGGATTGGACAAGGAACAACGCGTGTTTGTGGTCAACAAAATCAAGCACATCGTCCATCTTACGAACTAAAAAAAGCACCCACAACTGTGAGTGCTTCTTATTTGTGTGTTCCAAAGAATTACTTCTTCTTCATCACTGCGTAACGGCTCATGAACTTATCAACGCGACCTGCGGTGTCAACAAGCTTAGCCTTACCTGTGTAGAATGGGTGTGAAGTAGAAGAGATTTCAAGCTTGATCAGCGGATACTCCTTACCTTCAAATTCGATAGTCTCGTTTGACTTAGCACAAGACTGAGAGAGGAACATATCGCCGTTGCTCATGTCCTTGAATACTACTGGACGATAAGTCTCTGGATGAATACCTTTTTTCAGTTTCTTTTCTTTTTTATTGTTTTTATACAGTTCAATTTTTGTTCTGGTGAACAATAAAATAATCTCTAGTGACCACGGCTGTCCGCAATCGGGGTGCAAAGTTAGTAAAAAAATAGTGAATAGTGAACAACGAATAGTGAATTATTTCACTTTTCATTCATTTTTTCATCTATTTCTATCCCCTTTTCACTTTTCACTCTTCGTTTTTTACTCTTCACTTTTCACTCCCCGCCCTAAAGGGAGGGGTTCAGGGAGAGGGGCTTTTATTTAATTCTAATCCTCCCCTGCGGCTCCTCATACTCCTTACCGATATGTCCGCCGAGATTCTCCGTCACATACTTTATCAAACACTCGTTGTAGAGGATGATAGCAGGCTTCGTGATTCTGTTCTGCTTCAGTTTACCAACAAATCCACCACCCGTCACACAATAGTCAATCGTCGCCATGCTATACGTCCGATCCATCTGTACGGGTTCGTAAGCACCCGACTTATTGAGAATGACCAAATCGGTGATACGGTCATCCACTGGCCGCTGCTTGTCAATCGTGAATTGAATGCCCGACACCTGTGGAAAATCGCCGAACTCAATCGGTGTGTGTTTCGTGCAGGCTTCGAGCAGGTCTTTCAGCTGAGCACCCGTGATGTCCACAATACATACACTGTTATCGAACGGTAACATCGTCACAAGGTCGCCATACGTGAGTTGTCCTTTCGGAAGGTCCACACGCAATCCACCACCGTTCGTCATCGCAAATTCAGCACCTGTCACGATACGGTAAGCATCGGCCACGAGGTCGCCTGCGTTGGTCTCTGCGTAACGCACCTGCTGCTTCTCTTCGGCATCCAATATCTTCAGTTCCACATCACTCTGACAGATGACACGACTCGTCTGAGCATTCAACACATTCACCACGCTATCCGTAGTGATTCTGACCTTCTGGTCGCGATATGGATACTTCTCCAGGTTGACGAGTTCGGTCCACATCCTGCCATCACGCCCTATCACCAACTTACCTGCGTTTACAAATTTCGTACCCGTCTGGGCTATCAGCACAGGCTTACCCTCTTTGTTCATCACCGTCTCCTGAGGAATCACATTGTGCGTATGTCCGTCGAGCACCGCATCGATGCCCGTAGTTGCCTGTATCAGACCATGCGAGTCCACATTCGTCTCATTCGGGTCTTCACCCAGATGCGAAATCACAACCACATAATCCACCTTCTTGCGAATCCGGTTCACTGCCTTCTGAACCAACTCGTAGGTGTTCGCCTCACACAGGTCGTACAACTTCGTACCAGCCTCGTCAAAGAACGCATATTCCTCCGTGTAGAGACTCGTCGGAGTTGCCACACCCACAAACCCTATCTTCTTCTTTCCCACCTTCCTGATGGCACTCTCGGCAAACAGACGCTTACCCGTTGCAGCATCAACCAAGTTCACACACAGCACAGGAGCATTGAACCCGCTGAACAGCTCCAGCATACGAGGAGTCTTATAGTCGAACTCGTGATTACCCAGCGTCACAGCAGTGAAACGCATCTGGTTCATGATGTCGATGACATGCTGCCCCTTCGACAACGCTCCTGCAGGACCACCCTGCAGGTAGTCACCATCCGACACCAAACACGTATAAGCCGTATCCGACATCAAATCACGTAGCGCAGCCATCTTCGCATACCCCTCGATGCCGCAATGCACATCGTTATCAAACAAAACGACCGTCGGCTTGTCGTTCATCGTACGACAACCCATAACAGCCATACCGACGATTATCAGTAATCCTAAATACTTATTTTTCATCATGCAATAATTAAATGCTTAATCCAGTAAGCAGAAATAATAGTTTCGGTTGTTTTCTGATGCAAAATTACAAAATAATTATGAATTATAAATTATAAATTGTAAATTATTTCGTAACTTTGCACCCGTTTTTAGAAATCCTCTCCAAACAATGCATTGAGAATTATAAATTATACATTCTAAATTATAAATTATTATTTATGGTAAATTACAAAGATCTTGGTCTCGTTAACACACGCGAGATGTTTAAGAGAGCTGTTGCAGGCGGCTATGCTATCCCTGCATTCAACTTCAACACAATGGAACAGATGCAGGCCATCGTAATGGCTGCTGTTGAAACCAAGTCACCTGTCATCATGCAGGTCAGCAAGGGTGCACGCAACTATGCAAACGCTCAGATTCTCCGCTACATGGCAGAGGGAGCTGTTGCATACGCAAAGGAACTCGGATGCGCTCATCCTGAGATCGTGCTTCACCTCGACCACGGAGACAGCTTCGAACTCTGTAAGGACTGTATCGACATGGGCTTCTCTTCAGTGATGATCGACGGTTCACACCTCCCATACGAAGAGAACATCGCACTTGCAAAGAAGGTTGTTGACTATGCTCACCAGTTCGACGTAACTGTCGAGGCAGAGCTTGGCGTACTTGCAGGTGTTGAGGACGAAGTATCAGCAGCAGAGTCACACTACACAAAGCCAGAGGAAGTAATCGACTTCGCTACCCGTACAGGTTGCGACTCACTCGCTATCTCAATCGGTACCAGCCACGGAGCACATAAGTTCACTCCAGAGCAGTGCACACTCGTGAACGGCGTACTTGTTCCACCACCATTGGCATTCGACATCCTCGCAGAGATCGAGAAGAAGCTTCCTGGATTCCCAATCGTACTCCACGGATCATCTTCAGTTCCTATGGACGAGGTGAACACCATCAACCAGTATGGTGGCAAGCTCGAGGCAGCAATCGGTATTCCAGAGGAGCAGCTTCGCAAGGCAGCTAAGAGTGCAGTCTGCAAGATCAACATCGACTCAGACTCACGTCTCGCTATGACTGCTGCAATCCGCAAGCACCTCGCTGAGCATCCTGGAGACTTCGACCCACGTCAGTATCTGAAGCCAGCTCGTGAGAACATGAAGAAGATGTACATCCACAAGATTGTGAACGTACTCGGTTCAGACGGAAAACTTGCTGAATAATTCTTAAGGAATTTATAATTAATTAAGGAGGACATCATGTGTTCTCCTTATTTTTTTACTTTTTCATGATTAAACGATTAACCATTAAAAAATTTTTACTATCTTTGCAGTCCAGAAATAACAATTAAATCCTGTAATCAATATAGTTATGAAGCGCTTGTTTACAATCTTTTCTATCAGTATGCTGTGCCTGCTGCCTGCTACAGTTGCGGCACAGAACTCAAACACCATCAACAGTCAGGTAGTCAACCAGAAGGAGGTGGACGAAGGTGGCTCAGGCATCTATCGTTCCATCGTAGTGAGCGAGATCGACATTCCTCACCTCACGGTCTATCGTCCTCGTAACATCAAGTATGCTACTCGTCGCGAAGGTCCCCTACCCGTTCTCATCTGGTTCAACGGTGCCTGCTCGGGTTCGAACACGGGCTACGAGCGTATGCTGAACGAGATTGCCTCTCATGGTTACATAGTAATCGGTGCCGGTGCTTTCAGGGTGAAGGAGAGCGACGGTGGTGATGACGGCTCTGACTGGACTCAGGCTAATGATGCCATCAACTGGCTGATAAAACAAGAAAGACTGAAATCAAGCGACTACTATAAGGCTGTGGACCTGAAGAACATCGCCCTTGCGGGCCACTCTTGTGGTGGTGCCCAAGCTATTGCCAACTGTGCGAACAGCCGTGTGAAGACTTTGATGATCATGAACTCGGGGATGGGTACAGGTGTGTCGATGGGTGGTGCGAATCCTCAGACGTTGAACTCCCTACACTGCCCGCTCATCTACATCTCGGGTGGACCGGACGATGTAGCTTACGAGAATGCCAAGACTGACTACAGCCGTGTGAAGGTGAAGGTAGTGTGGGCTGATCTGCCTGTGGGTCACGGAGGTACTTACGGTGACCGCCAAGGTGGCGAATACGGCCGACTTGCCGTCAGATGGATGGATTGGCAGTTGAAAGGCATGAAGCAGAATGCGCGTACTTTCCTCATGCCCGACCTGAAAGGGTTCTCAAGCAACTGGAAAATCAGTGCTCGTAACTTCAAGGCGGTCGATATGGCTTACGACGCACCGTTTGAAGAGATAGAAACTATTGCCGATACGGTGTTCGACCGTGCTGCCCTAGAGGAGTCGTTTGACTTCGGTGCGGATGTCAGCATGCTGACCACTGAGACAAATAAGGGACGGCTGTTCTACAACAATGCCGGCCAGAGAAAGACGGTGATTCCTATCTTGAAGGAGATGGGTATCAACAGCATCCGTGTGCGTGTGCTGCTCAACCCTACAGGCGACAACTACAACCTTACGTATGCGAAGAATCTGGCGAATACAGCCAGGACGAACAAGCTGAACGTGATGCTTGACCTGCATTATTGTGACTGGTGGGGCGACAACGTAACACCTGCTGCTTGGGCCAGCTACGACATCGACAAGCTGACTACAGCCATGAAGGGTCACACATCGGCAACCGTCAGAAGCATGAACCTGACGAGAGTGCTGAAATGGGTGCAGATAGGCAACGAGGTCGATAACGGACTACTGTGGAACGCAGGAAAGAACACAGCCAACTTCGTACAGTTCATCAACACTGCTCACGAAACCGTGAAGGAAATCAACCCCGATGTGCAAACAGTGATTCATGTGTCGGAATGTGCGAACACACAATGGCTGACCGACTACTTCGACACGCTTCAAGTACATGGTGCGCAGTTCGATGCAATCGGTCTGTCGGTTCATGTAAAGGGCACCACGATGACCCCTACCCGACTGGCAGAGAAGGTGATTGAGAATGTGACTGTGTTGAAGGAGCGTTACGGCAAACCTGTGCTGATTGTGGAGACGGGTTATTATAACGACCGCCAGCTGGAGGGCAATCAGTGGATGGCTGACTTCCTCACGAAACTGATTGAAGCAGGAGCAGCAGGTCTCTACTACTGGGAACCTGAACTGAGCGAGGACTATCATCTGGGGGCATGGAATCCTCGTACACGCAAACCATCGTTGGTGCTCGATGCCTTCAATGGGCTACGTCTCAGAGAAGGGACGAATGATGCCATCCGTAATCTGGAATCAGAAATGACAGGACACACCGTTACGGAGTATTACACACCTAACGGCATCCGTATCGCAGAACCTCAGCAGGGTATCAATATCGTGCGAGTGAAAAAAGGAAATAAGATTGTGACAGAAAAGATTTATCTTCCTTAACGCTTAACTCTTAACTTGTTCCCCCTAAAGTACTTATATTTTTTAATTTTTTACATTTTCATTCAGGGGGTTAGGGGGCTTATTCAAACACCACCAAGCATCGGGCGATGGTCTCACCCTTGTTATCCAGACTGAAGTGCTTGCGAATTTCCACCTGATAGTGGAGCGGCTCCTGTTCCTTGATGAAGAACGAGAGTTCGTCACCATAGTAAGCTTCAGCCACGTAAGCAATCTCGGCACGACGGATGCGATGCTGGGTATAGAAGTCCTTCGAGAAGAGGTCGAGAATATGTGAGATGTATTTGATGCTGTTGAAATGACCGTTGCAGTCGAGGTCGCTGTATTTTGCCTCAATGGTCGATACGGGCTCCACATCCACCAGAGGTCGCAGACGGCTGTGAGAGTCCATCTCGCAAGGAATCTCTGGTCCCAACCATTGTTGGAACTCCTCGCCATAGACCGACATGAGGTCGAGTGGTTGACGTGTATTGTTATCAATCATGGCCCAGATGGAGCGAGCATAACCGAACACCTCGCCGGCATCGTTCTTGATACAGAAATTACGGTTCGTAAACATCCTGTAGACACTCTCAATCCATGTATCGATATGATAGTTGCTATAGATGGCTGGCATCTGCTGCATCTCAATCGAGAGGCGCGAGAGCACCCATGAGTGATTGGCCTTCAACAGGTCGCTGAAACCGAATCCACGCTTCGAAGCATGATTCTCAGCACAGTTCAATATGTCACGACCCAATACATCATACGACAGCTCACGCTTGAAATCGCAGCTGAATGCATCCGAACGGAAATGCAAAGTCTCTATCTTATTCACTATTTGACTATTTAACATTTACAATTTATCTTATTCGAATTTAGAATACGAGAATACAGGAATACTGGAATACATGACGTTAGTCCTGTTGCTGATGGTTTGTTCCTGCAATCTATTGTCTTGTCTCCTTGTATTCATGTCTTCTTGTCTCCTTTTCCCAATTAACCTATTAAACTCTACACTTATTCAACTGACTATAAACTATAAACTCTAAACTATACACTTTACCACATTTTGCCTGCAAAATTACAAAAAAGTTAAGAGTTTAGAATGAAGAGTAAAGAAAAAATAAAATAATTGTACTTAATACATTGTACATTATATATTATTTCGTACTTTTGCATGCAATTTTATCAACAACAAAAAATACTGAAACATGAAACGATTAACATCTGTATTAGTACTGATGATGCTCTGCATGACATCATTCGCTCAAGATCCCAACTTCCACGTCTACTTGGCTTTCGGACAGTCGAACATGGAAGGAAACGCAACTCCTGAAGCACAAGACAAGGCTAACGTACCTGCACGATTCAAGATGATGGCAGCCGTCAACTTCAGCAATCCTGCACGTACCAAGGGTAAGTGGTACACAGCCGTTCCCCCACTCTGCCGCGAAGGAACCGGACTCACCCCTTGCGACTATTTCGGACGCACCCTGTGCGAGAAACTCCCTGAGAACATCACCGTCGGAATCATCAATGTTGCTATCGGAGGAACAAAGATTGAAGGATTCATGCAAGACAAGGTAGCAAGCTATATCGCATCCATGAATCCATCATCAGAGTCTTGGCTGATTAACTATTTCAAGGCATACGACAACGACCCCTACAAGCGACTCATCGATATGGCCAAGATTGCTCAGAAAGACGGAGTCATCAAGGGTATCCTGTTACATCAAGGATGTTCAAACAATATGCAGGCCGACTGGCCAGAGAAGGTGAAGACCATCTACAACCGTATGCTCAACGACCTCGGTCTCAGTGCCGACGAAGTACCATTGCTCGTGGGTGAGCTCGTAGGTGAAGCAGAAAAAGGATCATGCTCCGGACATAATTCCGCATGTATCGCCAAAATGCCAAACTACGTCAAAAACTGTTATATCATTTCATCAAAGGGTTGTCCACAACGTGGCGACGGACTCCACTTTACCGCAGAAGGCTATCGTATCATCGGTCGCCGTTATGCTGAAGCCATGCTTGACTTCTTAGAGAAGAGCGACGAAAATGCACAATTCGATGCAGTATCGATTGCACCAAGCCTGAACGAGATGGTTCTGACGCCAGGTTCAAACAGCATCTTTGCCATCTATGCCAAGGATGCGAACGGAAAACAATACAATGTAACCCGCAAGTGTACGTTTGAGCCAGAAGACCCCAGTGTGGCAGTCGTAAACGGCATTCAGATGGTAGCCAAGGGAACTGACGGAGAGACCACCGTACATGTGACCTACACCGACCAGAGTGGTAATGTAGTCACGACAGATATCAAAGTAGCCATTTCGCTCTTCCCACTCACTGAAAACGGATTCGACCCATCCATCTCAGGTTCTGGCACCTACAACGGAAACACGAAGGCACTCACCACCACGAAGGACGGCTTCGGAGGTTGGAAGTACACCAACAGCATCGACATCTCAAGCTATAAGTATCTCGTCGTACGTCTGAGGCTCCCATCATCGGCAAAGCCGACAGTTCGTATTTACAACACCACAGATGCCGCAGGCGACTACTATGAATACGCCATGCAGCGCAACAAAGAAGCAGTCATTGAACTCAGCGACCTCAAGACCAAGGGAGGCAAGACACTCAATCTGAAGAAAGTGCAGATGATTGGATTCAGTACATCAGGAACGGCCTCCGTGTATCTGTCAGAGATCTTCTTCAGCAACGATGGAGTGACCCCAATAACAGGAATCGAGGATATTGTAAAAATGAACGAACCTAAAACCAATAGATTTTACAACCTCAACGGCCAGCGTGTCAATGGTTTGCAGCGAGGCATCAACATTGTTGATGGACAGAAGATTATGGTGAAGTAAGATTTCGCACAGCATCAGTCATAAGAAGCAGAGGCCCAGAGTCTCTGCTTCTTTTTCTTAATCACCAAATAATCCTAAGTTCCTTGATTCCTTAGAGGAAAAAATGACCAAATAATTAAAAAAACGACCAAACAATGAAGAAAAAAGTCTCAAAACAGCATGATAATTAAAAATAATTGTAAACAAATGCGTCCCATTTAGGAATTTATTCCTAACTTTGTACCTCATAAAATCAAAATAGAACATAATTAATCTATGAATATGAGATATAAACTAATTTTGACGTTAGCGTCTGCACTTGTGTTGTGTGGATGCTCCGAGAAGAAGGCTGACAAAGTGGACACTCAGTACGTGAAGACTGAGGTGGCAAGCTGTGCTACGGGAGTGAACAACCTGACTTTCCCGGGTAAGACGAAGTCGGCTGATGATATCAATGTGTCGTTCCGTGTGAGCGGTCCAATCTTGAAGGTGTATGTGAAGGCAGGCGACCATGTGCGTAAAGGTCAGTTGCTGGCTGCAATGGATCCTCGTGACTATCAGACACAGTTGAAGGCTACACAGGCCGAGTACGAGAGCATCAAGGCTGATGCTGATCGTGTCATCGCCATGTATAACGAAGAAAGTACGACAGCAAGCAACTATGACAAAGCTCGCTACGGATTGGAACAGATTACTCAGAAGCTGACCAATCACCGCAACCAACTGGCTGACACCAAGCTCTACTCCCCTATCGACGGATATGTGCAGGAAGTGCTGCATGAGGGAGGCGAGACAGTTTCGGCTGGTATGCCTATCATCTCGATGTTCGGTAGCGGTACGTTGGAGGTAGAAATCAATGTGGCTGCGTTCGACTATGCGAACCGCGACCGTATGAATACGGTGTATTGCAAATTCGACCTGCTGCCTGACGAGATATTCCCCCTGAAGGTGTCGAGCATCAGTGCAGAAGCGAACTCGAATCAACTGTACACAGTCCGTATGCGCTTCACAGGACCTTACGACCGTACGAAGATCACTCCTGGCATGACAACAATGGTGTATGTGAGCTTCGATCAGGACAGCACCAGCACCCATATCTCGATTCCTTCGACAGCTGTGTTCGAGGCTGACGGTCACTCTAAAGTATTTGTCTATGATACAAAGAGCCAGACGGTGAAGAGCCGCAACATCACCGTGAGACGTTTGCATCGTGACGGTACGGCAGAGGTGTCGGATGGTATCACAGACGGAGAGACCATCGTGGTGGCTGGTGTGCATCACATCACGGATGGGCAGAAGGTGACTCCGATGCCAAAGAGTTCGAAATCGAATATTGGAGGACTGCTGTAATGCATAATGCATAACGTAAAATGTATAATGTATAATAGAGGTTAATGGGTTAGCGAAGCGGTAACTCCCTAAAAAAAAGAAGAAATGGATTTTGGTAAATGGGCATTAAATAATACGAAACTGGTCAGCTTCTTCATTGCTGTGTTTATCGTAGGTGGATTCTTGAGTTATCAACAGATGTCGAAACTCGAGGACCCAGCCATCAAGGTACGTCAAGCAATGATTGTGACGACCTACCCTGGTGCTTCGGCACATGAGGTTGAGTTGGAAGTGACTGACAAGCTTGAAAAAGCAATCCGTGAGGTTGCGAGTGTAGATAATGTGCAGAGCCAGTCGATGAACGATCTGAGCATCATCACGGTGGAACTGCTCACCACAACAAAGGACATCGAACAGCAGTGGGACCTGGTACGCCGGAAGGTGATGAACGCACAGAGTTCGTTCCCAGAAGGAGCAAATGTTCCAATTGTTCGTGACGACTTCGGTGACGTGTACGGTATGTTCTATGCACTCACGGGAGACGGACTGAAGGACAACGAGTTGGGCGACTATGCTGAGTTAATGAAACGTGAGTTGATGGAGATTGACGGTGTGTGCCGTGTGGACATCTACGGAAAGCGCAGTCAGTGTATCAACATAGAGTTGCAGCAAGACAAGATGGCTAATATGGGCGTGATGCCTATGGAGGTGATTTCGACCCTCAACGGCCAGAACAAAACGGTCTATTCGGGCTATTATGATAACGGTAACAACCGCATCCGTGTGAGTGTGTGCGACCGATTCAACAACACGGAAGATATCGGCAACATGCTGATTCAGGGACACGACGACAAGCAGCTACGCATCAAAGACATCGCGCAAGTGGTGGAGGCCTACGAAAGTCCGACACGTAATGCGCTGAAGTACGATGGTGAACGTGCAATCGGTATCTCTGTGGCCTGTCTGGCTGATAAGGATGTGACAAAAATAGGCAAGCTGGTAGAAGAAAAACTCGCAGCAGTAGAGGGTCGCCTGCCTGCAGGTGTGGAATACCACAAGGTGTTTTTCCAACCTGAGCGTGTGTCGAACGCCCTCAACACATTCCTCATCAACCTGTTGGAGTCTGTGCTGATTGTTGTGGTGGTACTCATCTTCACGATGGGTCTGAAGAGCGGATTTATTATCGGTATGAGCCTTGTAACGATTGTGTTCGGCTCGTTCTTGGTACTCAACGGATTCGACGGAACGCTGCAACGTGTGAGTCTTGCTTCGTTCATCCTTGCGATGGGTATGCTGGTGGATAATGCCATCGTAGTGGTCGACGGTATCCTGGTTGACAAGAAGAAAGGGAAACCACATGTGGAGGCGCTCACCAATATCGGCAAGAAGACAGCTATGCCACTTCTGGGTGCCACCATGATTGCCATCCTGGCATTCCTGCCTATCTTCCTGAGTCCTGACACAGCGGGCATCTATGTACGCGACCTCTTTATCGTGATTGCCGTATCGCTGTTGCTCAGTTGGGTGTTGGCCCTCACCCATGTGCCCATCATGTGCAAACGGTTGCTCTACACAAAGAAAGAAATGAGAGCCTCGTTCCTTGCCAGAAATACGGAGTCGGAAAAACAGGAGGAGCTCTACAAAGGGAAGTCGTATGCTATCCTTGAAGGCATCCTGAAATTCGGATTGAACCACCGCATCACTTTCGTGATAGGTGCGATTGCCCTGTTCCTTATCAGCGTGTACTGCTATAAGTTCCTCGACCAGGCGTTCTTCCCCGATATGGAATACGACCAGCTGTATATGGAATACAAACTGCCAGAAGGCAACAATTCGACCCAGGTAGAGAAGGACTTGAATGAAATCAGCGAATACCTAAAGACACGTGAGGAAATCACCCACATCACGACCTCTATCGGTGGAACTCCAAGCCGTTACAACCTGGTACGAAGCATCGCTACCCCATCGTTGGCTTACGGAGAACTCATCATAGACTTCACTTCACCATCAACGCTGGTGAAGAATATTGACGAGATTCAGGCCGAACTGAACAAACGCTACCCGAGTGCATACATCAAGCTGAAACGCTATAACCTGATGTACAAGAAATACCCGATTGAGGCCATGTTCTCAGGTCCCGATCCAGAAGTGCTGCATCAGCTGACCGACTCTGCGATGAACATCGTACGCCGCAGCAATATGGTGTATCTCCCTACGACCGACTGGGAGCCACGCTGCCCAGGTCTCGTGGTTGACTACAACCAATCGGCTGCACGCAACAGCGGGTTGTCACGTAGCGAAGTGGGAACTTCAATTCTTGCCTACACAGGCGGAATCCCTATCGCCACCTTCTACGACGGTATCGACCCCAAGAAGATCTATGTGAAATGTGTGGACGAGGAAGGTGAGAATATCGACAACCTGAAAAACGTGGAAGTATTCGGCATGTTGCCCAACATCTCACGTGTTGCAAACAAGGAATACCTGACAAAGATACTCACAGGAGTGGTGAAGAAAGAAGACCTCATCGAAGAACTGACCAGCACCACCCAATTGCGACAGATTGTGTCGGACATTCATGTAGGATGGGAAGACCCTGTTGTGATGCGCTACAACGGTCAACGCTCACAACGTCTGCAATGCAGTCCACGCCCAGGAGTGGGAACAGAAGAGGCACGTGCTTCGTTGGAGGAAGAACTGTCGAAGATAAAACTGCCTGAAGGCTATGACCTCACATGGCAAGGAGAGAAGAAAGCAAGCGATGACTCGATGAAATATTTGTTTGCCAACTTCCCATTGGCTATCATCCTCATGATTGGTATCCTCATCATGCTGTTCAAAGACTACAAGAAGCCAGCAATCATCTTCTGCTGCATACCGCTCATCCTTACAGGTGTTATCCCTTCAGTACTGATTTCAGGAAAGACGTTCGGATTCGTAGCCATCGTGGGTGTGCTTGGATTGATTGGTATGATGATCAAGAACGGAATTGTGCTGATGGACGAAATCAATCTGCAAATCAGTAGCGGAGTTGACCCACGCGATGCTCTGATCAACAGTTCGAAGAGTCGTCTGCGTCCAGTGATGATGGCCTCGCTCACCACCATCCTCGGTATGATTCCACTCGTACCCGATGCAATGTTCGGTTCGCTATCTGTCACCATCATGGGTGGACTGTTCATGGGAACCCTCATCACCTTGATTTTCATACCTGTACTCTATTCATTATTCTTTAAAGTAAAAGCATGAAACGTAACATCATATACACCATACTGCTGACGCTAACCCCTACCCTATGTGTCGCACAATCGGAAACACTCTCACTCGAGCAGTGCTACGAAATGGCATTGGGCCACAACAAAGAGATTGAAAAAGCGAAGATGCAGGAAGAACAATTGGGATACGATATCAAGTCGTACAAGTCGAACTTCTATCCGCGTATCAACCTGATGGCGATAGACCTGTATTCGACAGCAAAAGGCGAGTTCACCATCGAAGGAGGTCACCTGCCCATCTACAACTACGTGGCTGCAGCAGGACAGTATGTCCCCAACGTAACAGTGAATGCAGATGGAAGCTACACGCTGAACCAATATGCTGACTTCCCTGACCAGAAGATGGAATTCAAACTCAAGAACATCTTCATGGGAGGAGTATCAGTCACCCAACCCATCTACATGGGTGGTAAAATCACAACGGCTTACAACATGTCGCTCATCGGACGCGATATGGCCCACCTTAACGTAGCACTCACACAGGACGAAATTCTCGTGAAGACAGGCGAAGCATACTTCCTTGCAGTCAAGGCAAAAGAGATGATTGACGTAGCGAAGAAATACAAGAGTCTGCTTGAGGAACTGAGCCGTAATGTGGACAACGCAGTGAAGCACGGACTGAAGACCCGAAACGACAAGATGAAGGTACAGGTGAAACTCAACGAAGCCGACCTCAACCTCACCAAGGCAGAGAACGCCTATCGATTGGCCTGTATGAATCTGTGCCACTATATCGGACGTTCGCTCTCATCGGACATCGATGTAGAAAGCAAGGACTTCACCTCAGAGACCTTCTACAAGAACCCATCGAGAGAAATCAATATCACCAACCGCAAGGAATACGAACTGCTCAACAAGAAAGTGGAAATGGCAGAAAAACAGATTGCGCTCACTAAGAGCGACTACCTGCCCAACGTGGTACTGATGGGAGGAGTGAGCTATTCAAATGGAGCAGAACTGGCTGGCAAGAGACTGATTGACGGCACTTCGGCTTCTATAGCAATAGGTGTCAAGATTCCGCTCTTCAGCTTTGGAGAAAACACCAGCAAGGTGCGCTCGGCCAAGTCGAAGCAGATTATCGCACGACTGGAGCAGGAAGACCTGAACGAGAAGATGATGCTCGAACAGCAACAGGCACTCAACAATCTGGAGGAAGCAGAAAAGATTGTGACGTTCACTACCTCTGCCCTCAGTCAGGCCGAAGAAAATATGCGTCTGTCTAAGCAGCAATACGATGTGGGAACAGAAACGCTCTCCGACTACCTTGAGGCTCAAGCCTTATGGCAAAACAGCTATGCATCGAAAGTGGATGCCATCTGCCAATATAACTTAGCATGGATTAAGTATCAGAAATCAAAAGGAGAACTCAGACTCTGATGGCACGAATCATGTCGATTGACTACGGTAAGAAGCGTACAGGTATAGCTGTGACCGATCCATTGCAGATGATCGCAAACGGATTGACGACTGTAGATACCGTACAACTCTTTGACTTCATGGCCGACTACCTCGCGAAAGAGTCAGTCGAACGGATTGTGGTGGGATATCCAAAACAGACGAATGGGGAAGATTCAGAAAACATGAAACGTATCACTCCGTTCGTGAACCGTCTGCGTAAGCTCTATCCTCAGATTACGGTGGAACTCTACGACGAACGATTCACCTCGGTACTCGCTCATCGCGCCATCATCGAGAGCGGCATCAGCAAGAAAGCCCGTCAGGACAAAGCGCTGGTCGATAAAATCAGCGCAACCATCATCCTGCAGGACTACTTAGAACGCAAGAAGACCCTCTCCCCGCTCTCCCTTTAGGGCGAGAGCTGAAAAAATGTAAATAGTTCAATAAGAAATAAATAGTCAATAGTAAATAAATATATGGTCTTACCAATGTACATATTCGGGCAGTCTGTGCTAAGAAAAGAGACAGAAGAAATCACGCTGGACTACCCACAGTTGCAGGAATTGATACAAAACATGTTCGAAACGATGCAGAAAGCTGACGGAGTTGGACTTGCTGCCCCACAGATAGGTCTCTCTATCCGTCTGTTCGTCGTCGATCTCGATGTGCTGAAAGAAGACTATCCTGAATACGAAGGATTCCTGCATGCATATATCAATCCACAGATACTCGAAGAGAGTGAAGAGACAGAGGTTATAGAGGAAGGATGTCTTAGTGTGCCAGGCGTTCATGAGAGTGTACGCCGTCCAAAATCGGTACATGTCACCTATATTGATGAGAACCTGCAGGCCCACGACGAGTGGCTGGAAGGATTCGCTGCCCGTGTGTTCCAACACGAGTACGACCACCTCGAAGGTAAACTCTTCATCGACCACATCTCTTCGTTGCGCAAGCAACTCATCAAGAAGAAACTGCTTGCGATGTCGAAAGGGAATATCAATTGTGCGTATAAGGTAAAAAGGAATTAAGAATTAAGAGGTAAGAAGTAAGAAGTTAGAGGTAAGAGAGCTAGCGTCTAAAGTCTAGAGTCTAAAGTCTAAGGTCTAGCGTCTAGAGTCTATTTTTAGGATATGAGGTTGCGTTCGATCATCACGATCATCTGCTTATGCAGTTCGCTTATGCTCTCAGCACAGATCAATGCTGAGCGCATGATGATTATTGGCCGTAATGCACTGTCGTACGACGATTATGCACTCTCCATTCAGTATTTCAGTCAGGTCATCTCTGCCAAGCCCCATCTCTATGAGCCGTATTTCTTCCGAGGACTGGCTAAGTTCTACTTGGAAGACTACACAGGAGCAGAGGTCGACTGCGGCAAAGCCATCCTGCTCAATCCCTACTACGCCAACTCATACGAGGTACGAGGCCTTTCGCGCATCAACCTGAAAGACTATGCTGGTGCAGCGATGGACTATGAAGAGGCAATCAATATCGATGACAGCAAACGCTCTATCTGGCACAACTTAGTGTTGTGTTATCTCGAAATAGACAGTCTGAACAAAGCCGACTCAGCCTTGGTACGCTTCATCGCGAAATGGCCCAAGTATGCCGACGGTTACCTGCTGAAAGCAGAGACACAGCTGAAGGAAGGTGACACGATTGCAGCCGAGCAATATGCCGACAAAGCGTTGGAGGTTGAGAAATTCAACCCACAAGCCCTATCGTTCAAGGCAGCTATGCTGATGAAACGCGAGGAGTTTGCAGATGCTGAGGCAAATCTCAACGAAGCCATTCGTCTGCAGCCGAAAAATGTACATAGCATCATCAATCGTGCTATGTGCCGGTTCCAACAGAACAACTATCGTGGAGCGATGTCCGACTACGATATGGCACTCGATATCGACCCCACCAACTTCGTGGGACACTACAACCGAGGTCTGTTGCGTGCGTCAGTAGGCGAAGACAACAAAGCCATTGAGGACTTCGACTTCATCCTCGAACGCGACCCTGATGACATCATGACCCTCTTCAATCGTGCACGACTCTACGACCAGACAGGCGACTATCAGGCAGCTATACGCGACTACACCAAGGTGATTGAGGAGTTCCCGAAATTCCTCTATGGCTACCAGCTGCGTGCAGAGGCACGACGAAAGATTGGCGATACACGAGGAGCCATGAAGGATGAGGAACATATCCTGCGTGAGAATGTGGCTCATCGCTACGGCTACTCTACCCCAACCAGCCGACAGAAGAACCGCACACGAAAGAAATCACAGATCGACCCGAACGACTTCCAGCAACTGGTTGAGGAAGAAAACACAAAAGAATATGAGGACGAATACCGCGGAAAGATTCAGAACAAAGCCTTCGAGACGAAACTGCTGCCGATTATCGTACTCAACAACGATGAGAACACAGCCAACGAGAGTGTGCTCAACGACTACACCATCGAAGCATACAGAATTTCGAAACACACCATAGATGAGTTTCAGCGAGGAATCGAGCTATGCATGCAAGCTGACGAAGAGCGGTTGCAGACAGCGAACACAAAAGAACGGCCAGAGACGAAGAAAGGAAGCGAAGGCCTCATCAATCTGGCAGCCGACTCATTCAGGCGGTGTACCACCGAGGCTCCACAATTTGCGGAAGCCTACTACAACTATGCATGTACCCTCGCAATGCAAGGCAAATACAAAGAGGCAATCGACAACCTCACCATCGCAATCAGCAAGAAGGCCAACTTCGCACTTGCCTATTACAATCGGGGCATCCTCCATATCTATACCGAGAACCAACCGGCAGCCGAGAGTGACCTGAGCAAGGCAGGCGAACTGGGCGTTTATCAAGCATATAGCATCATTAAACAAAGCAGGAAGAAATAAGGACAGGATGTTAAAAGGAATGGAAAAGAAGTTAAAAGGCTATGAAGGGACGTTACTCGTTGGATGTTTTCTAAACATTCGTCCCTTTAACTTCCCTTTAACTTCCCTTCTAAGCCCTTCAATTCAATAATAATACATAACAGACAATGAAACAGACAGCAATTTTACTCCTTCACTGCCCCGATAAGCAGGGCATCATTACAGAAATCACAAAGTTCATCACCGATAACAACGGTAACATCATCTATCTCGACCAATATGTAGATCATGTCGAGGAGCATTTCTTCATGCGTGTCGAATGGACACTCGAGAAATTCCTCGTACCAGCCGACAAACTCGAAGAGTACATCCGCACCCTCTACGCACAGCGTTACGACATGCAGTTCAGCCTCTACTTCGGCAACGTGAAGCCACGCATGGCCCTCTTCGTGTCGAAGATGAACCATTGTCTCTACGACCTGCTCGCACGCTATCAGGCAGGCGAACTCAATGTCGACATCCCATGTATCATATCCAACCATGAAGACCTGCGTCCTGTAGCAGAGCAGTTCGGCATACCTTATTATGTATGGCAGATAGAGAAAGACTGGTCGAACAAACGTGAGGTTGAGCAAGCCGAGTTAGCGTTGCTGAAAGAGAAGAAAGTCACCTTCATCGTACTCGCACGCTACATGCAGATTATCTCCGATGAGATGATCAAGGCCTATCCACACAAAATCATCAACATCCACCACTCGTTCCTCCCTGCATTCATCGGAGCAAAGCCCTATCATCAGGCCTATCAGCGAGGCGTGAAGATTATCGGAGCCACCAGCCACTACGTGACAGCCGACCTCGATGCAGGACCAATCATTG
The DNA here is from genome assembly GCA_017616445.1 of Bacteroidaceae bacterium. Lineage (GTDB taxonomy): Bacteria > Bacteroidota > Bacteroidia > Bacteroidales > Bacteroidaceae > Colivivens. The sequence continues at coordinate 29,307 of JAFZYE010000076.1, read as the reverse complement.
AACAGGATGTGGTACGCATCACCCACAAGGACACACCTGAGACCCTTGTACTCAAAGGCAAAGACCTCGAGAAGATTGTCCTCTCAAGAGCAGTACAAAAACACGTAGAGCGAAAAATCCTCACCTACAAAAACAAAACCATCATTTTCAGCTGAGAAAGTTAGACGCTAGACTCTAGCATAGGAGTGACAGGAGTGTCAGGAGTTCTGGAGTGGCAGATAAATGACTGCTGGTGTAAACAAGCTAAGGTATCGTCTAACGAAGTGTTAACTTCTAGGTCGAAGACCGTTAACTTCCAGCGAAGCGATAACTCCTAGCGAAGCGTTAACTTCTAAAAAAAATTGAAAAATTGAAGTCTAGAGTCTACTCTTTCATTAGTTTCTCGAAGAAATCATCGAGATCCTTATCCATATCCTTCAGCAAATCGTTGTTGAGCACGATGATGTCCTCATCCACATAGAAGAGCTCTTGAATCGACTCCTGATTGTCGTCCTCAAGAACAAACGAGAAAGGTTTGGACACATTCACATTGTCGAACACATGTTCATTCGACATTTGCTGAAGTAACGCTGTCAGCACGCCAGCCATTCCCTCAACCTCATCATCGCCATCGAGGTCAATCCATTCCTCGACAACAGTTGAAGCAATTGCTACATCTGTATCGTCTGCGATACTCACCTCACCCGTATCAGCATCGAGATGCAGATGAAAATCGGTGATAACCAAGAAGTCATCATCCTGAGTGAAATGATGAACAGCCTGCTCAATAGCCGAGCGGAGATTTGATGTTGAAGCGTTACTGATGGTCATAATTGCACAATTAGGTATGCAAAAGTAATAATAATTTACCATTTAACCATTTACTATTTACTAATAATTGCAAAAAAAGGCTGAAAGCACCACACTTTCAGCTCTTTTTGTTCTTTGAACCAGTGTTTTTGTATATAAAACATAACCCGTCAATTCGTCACTTTTGCTATTGCCCCTCTGAAATGCGTATGGAGGACAGGGATTCAGGGATTGCACTTATATATATGGTGCAATCCCTAATCACTGAAGTCCGCTTACAGACAAACGTCTATGAAGTGTTTTTATAACTTTGCAATGCAAATGAAGAGATGATGAAGGCAGGGCTAAGGGGTTAGATTTGCGAACCCTAAGGTTAGCAATTGCAAGGCCTAGGGTTAACAAGTGCAAACCCTAAGGTTTACAAAAACACCTCTCGGGCGTGACTCGGATTGTGATTTGTAATCAATGAATCCGCTATCTGTATTCAAGGAACACAGCTCGTGTAATCAGGGATTGCAACACCTGTAACCCCCGAGAACAACGAAGACGGTACGCGAGGGAAAACTTGCAGCTACGCGAGGCTACACGTGCAGACACGCGAGGGAACACGTGCAGCCTCACGAGGGCGCAAAAAGGGTACGGCGTAGGAAGCTCAAAACTACACCGATGTTTCGTCAAAACAACGGCGTGCAAATGGCAAAACAACGGCGTTGTTTTCGTATCCGAAAAGCAGGAGTATTAAGCCTACATACAGAATGTATCAAGCCTGCATACACTTCGAATTCAGGCTTAATTCGACACAGGAATATGCAGGCGAGCCTAAAAAAGCCGCCCTGAAAAGGACGGCTTTGCTTGTTAGGACATCAACTCGTTACGAGACGGTGATGTTCTTTGTGGTTTTCTTTTCTTCCTTCGTTGCTTTTGGCATGACGACGGTCAGGATGCCATTCTCAACTTTGGCAGAGATCTTGTCTTTGATGACATCGTCTGGAAGCGTATAGGCCTGCTCATAGTTTGAATATGAGAACTCACGACGCAGGTAGTGGTGCTTGTGGTCACTTTCCTTATGTTCTGTCTTGTTCTCAATGGCGATGCTCAGATTGCCTTCGTCGTTAATGCTGACTCGACAGAATTCTTTCTTGATTCCTGGAGCTGCAAGTTCCATCGTGTAGGCTTTTTCGTCCTCTTTCACATTGACTGCAGGTGCTGTACTGTTGGCACGAGGCATAAAATCAGTGTTCATGAAATCGTCAAATACTGTTGGAAACCAACTGTTCTGAAACATTACTGGTAACATAATTAATACCTCCCGTTTGTAATTTATAATTAATAATTTATAATTGATAATATTTTTTTGATTGCCTCTGTTTTCACTTCGGCTTTCATTAATGGATAACGCAAAATGGTGTGCCAAGGGGAAAAATGATGACAATCTGACAAAATCACGATAATTTTGTCAGACTATTGGACATTGTGATTCTTCAGTCTTATCAAGGCTTGCGGATGATCTTCTTACTTTCTGTGGTGCCGTCGCTATAGATGATGCGGCGAATGACAATAGGAGCATCTTCGGGATGGCTGAGACGCTGTCCGTTGAGGTTATAGTATTGGATAATAACCCCTCCCTTATCTCCCCCAAAGGGAGAGGATTTGACCACATCTCCTTGGGAGAGGGTTGGGGAGAGGTTCTGAATGAGCTGGGTTTGGGTGAGGATATGGTTGGGCTGGTCTATGGTGATGCGATCAAGCAAAGCCACACAGTCGGTTCCGTCGGGGAATCGTCCGAAAGATTGCCAACGGCCTTGTGCCTGATAGCGGAGGCTATCAGTCCATGAACCATCGAGGGCCTGGATGCTAACAAAGGCGCTATCGGCATTCTCGAGTTTGAACCCGGCATGAAGTTGCTCAAGGGGTTCACGTTTGTCGCACCACACAATACGGTAGCCATGGGGAGCGATGAGAGTATTTCCGTCTGCAGGTATCTGATACTTCTGAGGTTTCGCAGGATTGTCACTCAGATACATGCCTGCGAGGTCGATGAGGGAATCGGTGGTGTTGTAGAGTTCTATCCAGTCGCTCTTCTTCTGGTAGTCGCTGATGTAGATATCGTTAGCAGCAGAGACTTCGTTGATGCGGATGGGCAGCCCCCCTCCAACTCCCCCGAGAGGGAAAGATTCGAATAATGCCACAACGGAAGAACGGGAGCCTAACTCAAGGGAACGGAGGTCGAGGACGGTATCGGCAGATACCATCACATCGTCCACCTGCCAGCCAACGAACTGATGACCAGCAGGTATGACGGCGGTCAGTTCAGTCTTTCCAAAGAGGGAACCTGAGAAACGGGATGTAGGTATCTCGTGTCCGTTGAGCAGGATGCCAGCAAGGGGTGTGGAGGCTGCGATATCTACCTGCAGTTCATCATTCAGCCGAAGTTGCTTCTTCAGGTTGTTGATACGCAGTTGGTGCTGTTTTTCCCTATCGGAAAGGATGCCGCAGAGCTTATCGGCCTTGGTGTGAGGTTCTTTACCCTCCCATTCCAACGCAGCAGTCCGCTCAGCTTCCATATTGCGGATGATGGGCAGACAGCGTTCGGGCAGGAACACACTACCACCCATGAGGCAATAGGCATCGATGAACTGCTGACGGAACGGCTTGTACTGCAACATATTTTTGAAGATTTCCACCTGTCGGCCTTTTCCTTCAGAGAACACCTTTACAATCATGTCGGTATCGCCAAAGCAGCCGTCGAGGTCGAAGAGCACAACGTGAATCTTGCCGTCGTCCTTATTGCATCGGAATCCCTTGATGTTCTTGAAACCGCCACGCAACCAGTCGAGGTTGCCCATGTAAATCTCTGCGGCCATATAATTGCAATACTCATCAACATCGACGATATTGCAGATGGATTCCCAAAGGGAAGTACTCGTAGGATTGTTAGCCAGTTTCTGACTCTCACTGTACCAGGTGGAATAGATGGTGCCTGTCCCTGCCTTGACCTCGAACTCATTCTCCCACTGGTCAACTTCATCGCTGTAGATACCGTAGTTGCTATAGGCGAAGTTGCGGTTGCTAGCCTCACGCAGGTTGAACATACCGAGATAGAGGACGTTGAGGAAGATGTGCGCAGGTTGGGTGGCCTGACAATCGAGATAGATGCCACTCGTATGGATGAGGTGCTGAATGACAGCATCCCAGATGCGCCCATGCTGATCCTGACCACCGTTTCGCACCATGAGGGTCTTATTCTTGATATAAGGTTTGGCTGAGAAAACAGGATAAGGATAGTAGTTCAGACCCTCGTACATCGACTCGGCTTTCAACTTGAAGGATGGCTTGAATTGGAAGATGCTGTCACCTTCGTTGAAACGAGTCCATCCACCAAAGATGGAGAAGGTGGCCTCCTGATTGAGGGTCTCATACCAAATCCCTGTGAGGGTATCGGGAACGAAGTACTCCACATTCACAGGTCGCTCCCAATCCATATTCTGGTTCATCGGTTTCGACTGATGGTTGTCGACACGTCCATTCACACCTCCCACATACAGGCCGATGGAATCGTCGAAGAAGTGATCGGGATGAGTGGTCACACTCACAATGGGGAGGTAATAGTCGCGACTACGGCGGATGAAGGAACGGGAAACAACCGGACTGTTGAGATAGCACTCAGCTGTCAGCATGAAGCGAAAGACGGATGTCTCGGATACGGAGAAGAGACCTGTAACGGAAACATGTGATTTCCCTGGTATGGGTGTGGAACCATCGGTGGTGTAATGTAAGATTGTACCAGAGGGGATGGATACCTGAAACATCAGAGAATCGGAGAACACCCCACCCTTGGTATCGGTAACAGGAGCAGCAAGGCGTTTGTCGGCAAACAGACTACCAACATTCGACTGCGAAGGCGTAGGCGTAGAGGTCCACTTCCAATCAATGCCCCCATCGGTAAGACGGGCAAACGAACAGCGCGGGATGCCAGCCGGATAGGCCACTGCATCGAGGATGTTTCCCCGGGAATCCACCAGTTCAACGACTCCGCCCTCAAAATCGAGTTTGAATGGGATCTGCTCACCTGCTGTCTTTCCATAGTAGCCGTCCTTCTTGTTGTGGTCAAACCAAAGGCAGCAATAGCCTTGCGGATAGAGCGTACCATGAAGGGCCGTGAGCCGCTGTAGCTTCATCGTACCCTCTGCATCGGTATGCCGAAGCATCATATTGGTCAGAGGAATCGTATCGGAAGTGGGATTGTAGATCTCTACCCATGCACCGTAATTGAACGATGGGTCGATGAACATATCGACATTCGCCACCTGTATCTCATTAATGAGAAGTCCTCCCTCCTGCGAGAAAAGACGGAAGGGAGCAGTAAACAGCATAATCAACAGGCTATACATGACAAATAGCGAATGTCTTCTCATACCTTAATTCTTTAAGGTGCAAATTTACGAATAATTCATAATTCGTAATTCATAATTCCTGATTATTTCATTTTTTCAACTTTTCAATTCTTCAATTCTTCATTTTTTCATATCTTTGCAGTAGTTTTTAAGTTTAGAATGATGAGATTTAGAACGTTTCTTCTTTTAATGGTCGTGCTGGCAGTCGTTTCGTGCCATCAGGCGAAGATATCGAATAACGCACCTGAAGGCGATACGGTAGAGATGCGCTATGCAGAGAACATCTGCATCGTGAAATATGAGGGGTACACGAAAGTGGTGCTTGCCAATCCTTGGAAGAAGGGGGCGATATTGCACACCTATATTCTAACAAACCAGACCCCCTCTGACTCCCCCTCTATGGGGAGAGGTATGGAAGGGGTCTGTTCCATTATCCAAGTTCCTTTGACTCACTCGGCTGTGTATTCGGGTGTGCATGGTAGCATCATCGATGAGCTGGGGGCTGCTGACCAGATTCGTGCGGTTTGCGAGATTGATTACTTCACCAACGAACATATCCTTCAGGCATATCGTGATGGGAAGGTGGCAAATCTGGGTAATAGCCTTGCCCCAAATATAGAGATGCTGGTCGACATCCATCCTGATGCCATCCTGCTCTCGCCTTTCGAGAACAGCGGGGGCTACGGACTGATAGAGACGACAGACATCCCGATTGTGGAATGTGCCGACTACATGGAGACTTCGCCTTTGGGACGAGCCGAATGGATGAAGTTCTATGGGTTGCTGTATGGGAAAGCAGAGGAGGCCGACAGCCTGTTCAATAAGGTGGAGACGGCCTATAACGAATTGAAGGAAAGCGTTGAGCGATTAACGGTTAGTGAAGATTCGCCTCGTGTGATATGCGACTTGATTACGGGTTCTACCTGGTATGTTCCTGGTGGGAATAGCACATCGGGACGTCTCATAGCAGATGCAGGAGGTAACTACATCTTCCGCAATCGTTCGGAGAGCGGCTCACTGGCTCTTGCACCTGAGACGGTGTTCGATGAGAGTCAGGATGCCGATGTGTGGTTCATGAAATACACCAATGCCGCAGCAGATATGACCTATCAAGAACTGGCGAAAGAATCGCCCCTCTATGCGCAGATGAAAGCATTCAAGGAACAACATGTATATGGCTGCAACCTCAGCTATGTACATTTCTACAACGACCTACCCTTTCATCCTGAGCGGCATCTGAAGGACATGATCCGCATGTTCCATCCAGACTTGTTGCCTGATTATCAACTGAAGTATTATAAACCGATAGCCCCCTTCTGAGGATTTTGAGGTGAGTGGTGAGAGGTGAGTGGGAGCCCCCTCCCTACTCCCCCAAGGGGGAGTGTTAACATTCTACATTTTACATCCTACATTATGCATTATGCATTCTCATACCTCTTACTCCTTACCTCTTACCTCAAAAAAATGTAAGGGCTTTCTGGCCTCCTGCTTTCAGTTTGACGGTTTGGCTGGTACCATTATATGAAACTGTGGTGGTTCCACCTTTCTTTGAACGGATGGTGAGGCTGACGATTTTACCTTGCTGCCAACGCATATCGATTTCGAATCCGCCTCGTGCACAGATGCCTCGCACTTCACCTGTTGCCCACTCATCGGGTAAGGCAGGTAGGAGTGTGATGGTGTTTTCGGACGACTGCATCAACATCTCTACGACTCCTGCACATCCTCCGAAGTTTCCGTCAATCTGGAAGGGAGAGTGTGCATCAAGCAGATTGGGATAGGTTCCCCCACCCCCTCGATAGTCTTCACCCCGATAGTTGTCAGGGCTGACGTACTTCAGCAGACGACGATAGATGTGGTACGCATTCTTGGCATCGTGGAGACGTGCATAGAGGTTCACACGCCATCCTGTGCTCCAACCGGTCGTGTTGTCGCCTTTGATTTCAAGTGTTTTAGCGCAAGCACGAGCAATATCGGACAAGCGGAACTTGTCCGACACCTCTATCTGATGGCCTGGATAGAGGCCGAAGAGGTGGGACTGATGGCGATGCTGAGGGTCGGCATCGTTCCAGTCGTGATACCACTCCTGCAGGTTTCCGTTCTTACCTATCTTATATGGAAGGAGTCGCGGAAGTGTTCGCGTGATTTCGTCACATAGCTTCTTATCGGTCTTCAGCACCTGAGCAGCTGCGAGCGCATCGTTGAGACATTCTCGAATCATCGCAATATCGGCCGAACCACCATAGACGGTATAGCCGCGATAGCCATCAGGCGTGAGGTATTCGTTCTCAGGCGAAGTACTTGGAGAGGTCATGAGGTAGCCGTCCTTCTCGATGAGCCAATCGAGACAGAACTCAGCTGCGCCTCGAAGTACGGGATAGTACTCCTTGAGGAAGTTACGATCCTGTGTGAACATGTAGTGCTCCCAGATGTGGGTCGAAGTCCAAGCGCCACCCATGTTCCAGTTGGCCCACTGAGGTCCACCATCGTGTTCACCTACGGGATTAGTCTGGGCCCAGATGTCGGTATTGTGGGCGAGACACCAACCACGATGGACGTTGTAGTACTCGCGAGCTGTGATTTCACCCGTCTTGGCTGTATGCTTCAAGAACGAGAGCATGGGCATGTGGAGTTCGCTAAGGTTGGCTGTTTCAGCTGCCCAGTAGTTTTCTTCGAGGTTGATATTCGAGGTGTAGTTGCACGACCAAGGCGGCAACATCTTCTCGTTCCAAAGTCCCTGCAGGTTGGCAGGTACACCCATCGTTCGCGAACAGGAGATGAGCAGATAGCGACCGTATTGGAAGTAGAGCGCCTCCAACTCTGGATTGCGTTGATGCTGCTCTGTGTAGTTGTAGAGCTGACGATCGGTAGGCAGAGCTGAGATAGACGGGGCAGTCTTTCCTAAGTCGAGACTCACCCGATTGAACAAACGTTGATAGTCATCGATGTGACGCTTGCGAAAATCATCGAAATCATATTCTTCGGCATTGACGAAGCGTTGCGCAACCAACGATTTGTAGTCACGTCCCTGAGTTGCAGGATTCTTGTCGAATCCGTTGAAACTGGTAACGTTAGAGATAGCTATGATAGCTTCGTCAGAATTGATGATGGTTACTGAGTCGCCTTCCATTGGACCTTCAACACGATCTGCTTCGACCATCACCATCGTGCGATAGCGCATACCACGTTGCTCGTCGTAGAAGAACTTCCCGTCTGTGTAGTTGGGCCGTGAGTGATAGGCCACATACCCGTCGGAAATGATATTAACATCCTCAATAAAGGTTGTATGAGGGAGTTGTGAATCCAGTCGGACCACAGCGCTGAATGGTTTGTCGGACTTGAGACGAATAAAAATAGTGCTATCAGGAGCCGAACAGAAGTATTCGGCTGTGAAAGGCACCCCGTCACGCTTATAGGAGACAGTTACTATCGCACGGGATATGTCGAGTTCACGACGGTAATCCGTGATGATAGGCGTGTGCCCATCATCGTTTTGGTAGCGAATGGTGAGCGTTCCGAGCGGCTGATAGTTCTCAGAGTAGTGTCCCTGTACCTTTCGCTGCAGGCGGTCGGCCAGACGATAATCCTCTTTGTCGAGTGCCGCACGGATATCAGCCAGATTGCGCCAAGCCTCAGGCGAATAGACTTGCGTATCGGGCTCACCTGTCCAGAGAGTGATGTCGTTCAGACTTATCTTATCGGTATCATACCCTCCATAGACGGTTGCGCCAAGCGAACCGTTACCGATGACGAGTGCCTCTTCGAAGAACTGCGCTGGACGGTCGTAGTGGAGCGTGAGCGATTGAGCAAGCAGAAAAGATTGGTGAACAATGAGGCCCACCAATATGATATAGAAACGTTTCATATCCTTATTTGTTTTGGTAAATTGATATTCGATTTGATTTGCGATAGTTTGATTATTCACCTGCAAAGATATATAATAATTTGTAATGCATAATGCATAATGCATAAAATTTTGGCGAAATCTGTAGCTTTTTTATAAAAAAAGACATAGAAAACACGGAATTCTTTTGTAATTGACTTGGATTTAGCTATCTTTGCAGGCGAAACCATCGTTCAAAACCTATGATAAGAAGACGAATCTACAATATCATCGAACCAAGAATCGGTACACGTATTTCACGTTTATACGATGCCATCATGCTGATAGCCATCGTAATGGGTATCATTCCCTTGATGTTCCGCACGCAACATCAGGTATTCTTGTACTTCGATATCATCTCGTGTATATGCTATGTGATTGACTACATTCTCCGATGGATAACAGCAGGAGTCCGTTCCAAAAGGAAGGGTTGGCTTCCCTATGTCATCTACCCGTTCACCCCGATGGCCATCATCGACCTTCTGTCCATATTGCCAACCCTGAGTTTGCTCTCTCAGACCTTCAAGATTGCGAGAGTGTCACGTCTGCTGAAGGTGCTGAGACTGATAAAGGTCATCCGGTATTACGAACCTCTGGAGATTATTCTGGCAGTTATCAAGAAACAAAGCAAGATATTGTTAACGGTATTCTCGTTAGCACTCTTCTATATCTTCATCACCGCATTGATTATGTTCAATGCAGAAGAGGCAGTACACCCAGAGACCGGCGAAGAGCTGTTCAATGATTTCTTCGATGCGTTCTATTGGTCAGCCTGTACCCTCACCACAGTAGGTTACGGCGACATCTACCCAGTATCGGACACAGGACGTATTATCAGTATCATCTCGTCAATTGTAGGTATAGCCATCATTGCCCTACCATCAGGTATCATGACAGCAGGATACCTGAATGAGTTGAGACACAAGGAAGAAAAGTCAGAGTCCAAAGAACACAAATCCGAGAGTGAAACATATTTTAATAGCAACGGACTCGTTTAAGGGATCGCTGACCAGCCTCGAAGTAGCAGAAGCTATCTGTTCGGCTATTCGTTCCAACAGCCCATCGGTTCCGACGAAGGTGCTTGGAATCTCGGATGGAGGTGAAGGATTTGCTGAGACGGTAACCCATGCGATGGGGGGCGAACTGATAAAGACAGATGGTCACGATGCCTTGATGCGACCTATACGCACACATTATGGAGTAATCAACGGAAACTGTGGCGTGATGGATGTAGCCTCAACAATAGGATTGACATTATTGACTCCAGCCGAACGTAATCCGCTCATCACCAGTAGCTATGGTGTTGGTGAGATGATACACCTTATTATTCATGAAGGCATCCGAAAAATGATCATCGGTCTGGGAGGTTCATCCACCAACGACTGCGGACGTGGTATGTTGGAGGCCCTGAAAGAAACTCCTCATCTGGACGACTGCGAATTCATCATTGCTTCTGACGTCTCTTCCCCACTCTGTGGTCCCAAAGGAGCCACCTATCTTTTTGCCCGTCAGAAAGGAGCAACGGAAGCGATGCTGCCCCAGTTGGAAGCTCGTAACCTCGCATTCGGAAAGGAACTGGAGCAAAAGACCGGCAAGTCAATCATCGACCAGCCAGGCTCAGGAGCAGCAGGCGGAATCGGGGCTGCACTGATGACCATGAAGCATTATAAGACGGTACAGGGTATTGATTGGTTACTTGACCTATACAACTTCAAGACACTCTTAAAAGACACTTCCCTGGTCATCACAGGCGAAGGGAAGATAGACCGCCAGACGCTACAAGGAAAGGCTCCTTACGGCATTGCGTTGATGGCCAAAGAGATGGGAGTTCCATGTATCGCAATATGTGGAAAGGTTGAAGAAGAAGTTGAAGGTGTTATGCCCTGGGATAAAATCATTCAGGTCTCACCACCCGACCAACCATTAGTCGAAGCGATGAGACCTGAAATTGCAAGAAGGAATATCGAAAAGGCGATATCCTCACTATTTCTGCTGAAGTAATTTCTTTGTCTTTTCAGAGAGGTACTTTTCCACTTTCTTATATGGAATGGTACAATCTGGCATTCCCGCTGCAAAAGGAGCTATCTCGTAGGCAGTATAGACGAACTTCACACCATCAGCCGTGAGCCAAGGTTCGCAATATGGCAATGGGAAGTTGTCGTACACACCATCGAACAGGCAATCATCAGTAAAGCCGTCTGCTACTTCATCGAAATAGCCTTCGATACCTTCCTTGACAATCGGAGCTAACTGAGTGGTGTCAGCAAAGATATCCCAACCTGCCATAGCACCAGTCTCTTTATCGAATGTCACCCCATAGTAGCAAGGCATTCCGTGTGCGCCACCTGTGTAGTCGTAAGCGTTCACTACATAAGAAATGAAATTAGCGCTATCAGCTTCCAACGACACTGTGAGTTCCTGATAAGCACCAAGACCGTCGAAAAGACCATCTTCATCACATTGCTGGAAGTACTCAGTTGCATAGTGTTTCAGCATCTCTTCGTCAAAGTTGACTTCACCTTCGTATGATCTGCCTAACAGAGCATGTATCCACTTCTTAACAGAATCGACCAATACAGGATTACCTGAAACAGGAACTTCGAGACTGACTGTGTAGCTGATTTCTACATCGTTCTGCTCAAGACTGTCGGTATACTCTTTGGTTTCTGTCTTGAACTCCATATCGCCCAAAGCGATAGAATCGAGTACCAACGAATCGGAATCGTTCTGAGACGTTCCTTCAGGCACCAAACCACATGAAACCATAAAGGTTGCGGTAAGTAAGCCTACGATTGGAAAAAGAATTTTCTTCATATATGCTTTAAATTGAAAAGATATCCCCCCTCATCCCCCCAAGGGGAGAGATGGGAGGGGCATTATTGATGAATTATTGTTCGTCTTACAACAAATCGTCGAGCGCACTCTTCATGCCGATGTTAGATGACTCTGTATCTGCTGGTGCGGCTTTTGGTGCATCATCATGACGACGAGGACGGTCACCGTGTCCACGGCGCTCACGACGATCGCCACGATCACCACGCTCACCACGTCCACCCTTCTCTCCACGAGCTGGGCGCTCAGGACGCTCTACATAGCCTTCTGGCTTCTCGAGCAAAGCACGACGTGAGAGTTTGAACTTACCTGTCTTAGGATCGATATCAAGCAACTTCACTTCAAGTTCGTCATCTTCTTTGATGCCTGTCTCTTCCATTGTCTCGAAACGCTTCCAGTCAATCTCTGAGATATGAAGCAGACCTTCCTTACCAGGCAGGAATTCAACGAAACAGCCGTAAGGCATGATTGATTTCACCTTGCTCTTATATACAGTACCCACCTCAGGAACAGCAACGATTGCCTTGATCTTTGCAAGAGCAAGCTGGATAGCATCCTTGTTAGGTGCAGAAACCTGAACCTTACCTACACCGTCTTCCTCGTCAATCGTGATGACTGTCTGAGTCTCTTCCTGCATAGCCTGAATAATCTTACCACCAGGACCAATCACTGCACCGATGAATTCCTTAGGAATGATAAGCTGTTCAATACGTGGTACATGAGGCTTGAAGTCTGGACGTGGTTCAGAAATGGTCTTCATCATCTCACCCATAATATGCTCACGACCAGCCTTTGCCTGCATGAGGGCCTTCTCAAGGATTTCATATGAAAGACCGTCACACTTGATATCCATCTGAGTTGCTGTGATACCGTTGACTGTACCTGTAGTCTTGAAGTCCATATCGCCGAGGTGGTCCTCATCACCGAGGATATCGCTGAGGATAGCATACTTCTCTTCACCTGGATTCTTGATCAGACCCATAGCGATACCTGCTACAGGATTCTTGATTGGCACACCTGCATCCATCAATGCAAGGGTTCCGGCACATGTCGTAGCCATTGATGAAGAGCCGTTTGACTCGAGTACATCACTCACTACGCGAACCGTGTAAGGGAAGTCATCAGGAAGCTGACCCTTGATACCACGCCAAGCGAGGTGGCCGTGACCAATCTCACGACGTCCAGTGCTACGCTGAGCTTTTGCCTCACCTGTTGAGAATGGAGGGAAGTTATAGTGGAGTAAGAATTTCATGTTGTAACGCTCGAGTGCGCCATCCACGAGTTTCTCGTCAAGCTTCGTTCCGAGTGTAGCTGTTGCAAGTGCCTGAGTTTCACCACGAGTGAAGATAGCTGAACCATGAGGTCCTGGGAGTGGGCTTACCTCACACCAGATTGGACGGATATCGGTAGTCTTACGACCATCGAGACGGATACCCTCATCGAGGATACAACGACGCATTGCATCACGCTCTACGTCTGCATAATATCTGTCAACCAAAGTGTTCTTCTCCTCAAGCTCTTCCTCTGAGAGGTCAGCATGAGCAGCTGCATAAGCCTCCTTGAATTCTTCACGGATAGCCTCGAAAGCATCTGCACGCTGGTGTTTTTCAAGTCCCTGCTTAGTTACATCGTAAGCCTTCTGATAGCATTCGTTCTTAACAGCCTCACGAAGTTCTTCATCGTTCACCTCATGACAATACTCGCGCTTCACATCGGTGCCGAGTTCCTTCATGAGTTCCTTCTGTATCTGACATTGAGGTTTGATTGCAGCATGAGCAGCCTTCAATGCTTCAAGCAGGTCAAGCTCGCTCACTTCCTTCATCTCACCCTCAACCATCATAATATTCTCTTCTGTTGCACCCACCATCAAGTCCATATCAGCTTCTTTCAACTGGTCGAACGTTGGGTTGATGACAAACTCACCGTTGATACGCGCTACACGTACTTCTGAGATAGGACCTTCGAATGGGATGTCTGAACATGCCAAAGCAGCTGATGCAGCAAATCCTGCGAGTGCGTCTGGCATATCAACTCCGTCAGCAGAGAAAAGAATCACATTTACATACACCTCTGCGTGATAGTTTGATGGGAACAGAGGACGGAGTGCGCGGTCAACAAGTCGGCATGTGAGGATTTCCTCATCTGATGGCTTGCCTTCACGTCTTGTAAAACCTCCAGGGAATCGGCCGTTAGCGGCATACTTCTCACGATACTCTACCTGGAGTGGCATAAAATCTGTTCCTGGTACGGCATCTTTTGCGGCACAAACAGTGGCCAGGAGCATAGTGTTACCCATACGGAGCATCACAGAACCATCGGCTTGTTTTGCCAACTTTCCTGTCTCAATGCTGATTTCACGTCCGTCAGGCAATGAGACTTTCTTCGTAATTACATTCATCTTAAAATCTTAAATATATGTGTTATAACATAAAAAATCGTGCAAAGATACAAAAAAGTTAAGAATTAAGAGTTAAGAGTTATGAATTTTCTTCATTTTTTCCATTTTACATTCTACGTTTTACATCTTTTTTACTAATTTTGCGCTCACAAAAGCAACGAGTTAAAATATAATGAAAATCAAGACATTTATAGGTATTATCAGCATGACAGGAGTGGTAGCGCTCACATCATGCAACAAGAATCCACAGTTCTGTGTCGAAGGAACCATTGAAGAAGCCAAAGGGGAAACGCTGTATTTGGAAGCGATGACCCTTGATGGCATACAATGCATCGACTCTGTCAAACTGAAGGACGACGGACAGTTCCGATTCACGGCAGACGCTCCGTCTAACCCTGAGTTCTATGCGCTCCGTCTGGGCGAGGAGCGAATCAACTTCTCGATCGACTCAACAGAAACAGTCACTTTCACTGCACAACGTCCTACATTCAGTAGCAGCTACACGGTTGAGGGTTCGTTGAACTGTCAGAAAATCAAGGAGATAGCACAACTGCAATCACAACTTCAAAGTCAGGTTATCGCCCTCGAGCAGAACACATCTATGTATCCTGGTGACATCTCTGACAGCATCAACACGTTAGTTAAGAACTACAAAGAGCATATCAAGGCCAACTATATCTTCCAAGACCCGCAGATGGCATACGCCTACTATGCTGTGTGTCAGTCAATCACCGATCTGCATACAACCTATCAGCTCTTCAATCCGCTCTCGAATCGTGATGATGTGAAGTGCTATGCAACCATCGCAACAGCTTGGGACGGGCTCTATCCTGATGCCAAACGTACAGAGCAGATTTGTAATCTGGCCATTCAGGGTATGAACCTCACAGCCCCACCCACTCAGAAGGTGATTAATATCGACGAGTCAAAAATCAGTGAGGTGGGTATTATCGACATCGCTCTGCCTGACATCACCAGCACCATTCGCCGCCTCACAGACTTAAAGGGAAAGGTGGTGATGCTCGACTTCACACTTTACGGAGCCTCCGAATCGCCCGAACGCACCAGAAAGATGCGCCAGCTCTACGAACAATATCACGCTCGTGGATTCGAGATCTATCAGGTAGCACTCGATGATGATATCCATTTCTGGAAACTCTCATGTGAGAAATTACCTTGGATATGTGTTCATGAGACAGATGGTTCAGCCATGAAGATCTATGGAGTGGTGAATCTGCCTACCTACTTCTTGATCAATCGCGAAAACGAACTGGTGAAGCGAAGCGATCAAGTGACCACATCGTTGGAAGAAGAGATTCAGCAGTTGTTGAAATAAAACTAACATCTTCCCGACAATAAAACCTCACGCTTATGATTCACGACCTCTGTATCATCATGCTGACAGCTGGTATCACCAGTTTGCTGTTTAAGTTCTTTAAGCAGCCGGTTGTGCTTGGATATATTGTTACCGGAATGATTGCAGGTCCATATATGTTCGGTCAATCATGGATAGGTGACGAAAAGAGTGTCGACATGTGGGGCGAGATCGGCGTGCTGTTCCTTTTGTTTGCGATGGGACTGGAATTCAGTTTCAAGAAGCTGCTACAGGTTGGCAGTACGGCTCTTATCGCAGCAGGAACGGTAGTAGTGGGCATGATGTCAGTCGGTTTCCTTTTGGGGCGAATCCTGGGATGGGACGAAACCAACTCGCTCTTCCTTGGAGGTATGCTCTGTATGTCGTCCACCACGATTGTGTTCAAAGCCATCGAGGACATGAATCTCGGCAGTCATAAGTTTGCGAAGGTTGCATTCGGAATTCTGGTTGTTGAAGACTTGTTTGCAGTCATCCTGATGGTACTTCTGTCATCCATCGCGGTGAAAAAGCAATTCGCAGGTGCCCAACTGTTGATGGAAATCGGCAAGTTGATTGCCTACCTCGTTCTTTGGTTCGTGGTCGGCATCTCCATCATCCCTACTTTCCTGAAGAAATTCCGCAAACACCTGAACGACGAGACGCTCACCATCTTCGCAATCGGCATGTGTCTCGGTATGGTGTTACTTGCTCTCGGAGCAGGCTTCAGTTCGGCTCTTGGTGCTTTCGTAATGGGTTCGGTATTAGCCGAAACGGTTGAGGCCGAACGCATCGAACACCTTGTTTTGCCCATCAAGAATGTCTTTGGCGCTATTTTCTTTGTTTCGGTAGGTATGATGATCAATCCAGAGTTGCTATTGCAGTATTGGCTACCTATCGTCATCATCACCCTCACCGTCATCCTCGGACAAATCACGTTTGCTTCAATCGGAACACTACTATCGGGTCAGTCGCTCAAAGTGAGCTTGCAGACAGGTTTCACCTTGGTGCAGATAGGTGAGTTTGCTTTCATCATCGCCAATTTCGGGCAGACGGCAGGTGTAACAGAATCGAGCCTCTACCCTATCGTAGTTGCGGTATCGGTCATCACGACCTTCCTCACGCCATTCATCATGCGCCTGTCAGGACCAGCGGAGAAGTACCTGAATAATCACCTCAGCCCGGGAATCAAACTCTTCATCGAGAACTACTCCCAACGCAAGAATACAGTCTCGTCCGACAGCCTTTGGAAGACATATCTGCGTAAGGTGGTGATTACCATGTTCATATCGGGCATTATCACAG
Source organism: Bacteroidaceae bacterium (assembly GCA_017616445.1). Lineage (GTDB taxonomy): Bacteria > Bacteroidota > Bacteroidia > Bacteroidales > Bacteroidaceae > Colivivens. Next base: position 12,355 of record JAFZYE010000076.1, on the reverse strand, counting down.
CCTTCCTCTATCTCATATATTTCCAGACCATCTGCCCGTTCATCCTCTCGAAGTCCACATGGCTCGAGTCGTTCCTCAAGCCCGATACGGCCAGCCTGGTCATGAAGATCATCGCACTTATTATTATCATCGGAGGTTCATCACCTTTTATTTATAATATTGCAGCACGTCACCGAAACACCAAAGAGGCTCGGGCCTTATGGAGTTCTAGCAACAGTCAGAAAGCATGGTTGGTGGGCTTGCTGCTGCTTCGCATGCTCATCGGAGTCGGAGTGATTTCATACGCTATCGTTCGCATCTTCACTCTTACTTCCGGTTTGCTTATCGGCATCTCGCTACTGCTCGTCCTCATCATCGTAATGTCCCAAAGTGTCAAGAGCCGTTCACGAAGAATGGAAGAGCAGTTCAGTAAAAATCTCACCGCACGTGAAGTATCGGCAGCCAAACGCCGTCCTGTAACAAAAGTATTCGAGAGTTCATTACTTCCTTACGATATTCACATATCGACGTTCACCCTACCTCAAGAGTCTACATTCAGCGGTAAGACCCTCAGTCAGTTGAATGTCCGGAAGCATTCTGGTGTGAGCATCGTCCGCATCATACGCGGAGGTGTGTTTACCAACATCCCAGGTGGAGGCAAGCATGTCTATCCTGGCGACCAGATTGTGGTAGCAGGCTCAGACGAGCAGATCGACAAGTTCAAACAGATGATCGATAACAGCGTGTTACCCGAACAACCCGACATCACCCGAACTTATGTCACCCTTGAGCACTTCACGCTTGAAGAAGGGAACCCGCTCATCGGAAGCACCATCTTCGATTCAAACATCCGAGAGAAGGCGAGATGTATCGTGATGGGCATCAAACGTGGAACCGACTACATCATGAACCCCGAACCTCAAGTTGTCTTCGAGCAAGAGGATGTGGTCATCGTAGCAGGTGAGACCGAACGGCTGAAACAATTCATTAATTCGTTTAACCCATAAATACCAATAACATGAGCAAGATTACAGACATCATCAAAGGCCCCAAAGTGATTCAGGAGCAAGCCCAGAATATTGAGGAAATGGCCGATAATGCCAAAGCACTCAACATCAAGAAAATCATCGATGAAGCGATCGAGAAGATTGGCCAGGTCAACATCATCATCGCCGGTAAGACGGGTGTGGGTAAAAGTACACTCGTCAACGCTGTGTTCAAAGGCAATCTGGCTGAGACAGGTGTCGGCAAGCCTGTCACTCAGACCATGAAAGAGTATTCGAAAGAAGGAGAGCCTGTCCACATATTCGACACGAAAGGATTCGAGTTGGGCAATGCTCTCACCATCCGTCAGGAACTCAAGTCGGAAATCGAAAAGCGCAAGAAGTCAGACGACACGAAGAAACAGATTCACCTTGCGTGGTTCTGTATCAGCAACGACGGAAAACGCGTAGAGAAAGCCGAGATTGAATTCATCAACGACTTGGCAAAAGACATCCCCGTTGTCGTTGTACTCACCAAGACACTCGACACGTCGTTGGAGTTCTACAACATCGTGAAGGATGAGTGTCAGAATGCCACGAATGTGATTCGTGTGCTTGCTTTACCCTACGAAACCCCAATCGGTACTATTCCAGCTTTCGGACTCGAAGAGCTGATTGAACACACTTACGAAATCGTTCCTGATATCGCAAAAGCTGCACTTGCAGCTTCACAGAAAGTGAATGAGCGTATCACGAAGAAAGCTGTCGATAAAATTATCGCGGTTGCAGCGAGTAGTGCTGCGGCAGTTGGTGCTACGCCCATTCCCTTCAGTGATGCGGTTCTTCTGGCGCCTGTTCAAATCGGTATGATGGCCAGCATTACAAAGGTCATGAAGATTGACGCCGACCGCGCATTCCTCACTACGCTCGTATCAAGTGCTGCAGGTGTGCTGGGTGCAACCATCACAGGACGTGCAGTGGTTCGTGGTCTCATCAAATGTATCCCTGGTGCGGGTTCTGTTATCGGAGGCACCATTAGTGCCGTTACGGCATCTCTCCTCACGACAGGAATGGGATATGCCTACTATAATGCAGTGAAGACAGCCATCGAGACTGGTGCGACGGATGCGCAATCGGTTGCAGAGGACTTCAAGAAAGAACTGAAGAAGGTGAAGTTTTAAGTTTTAAGAATTAAGAATTAAAAGCACGCTATTTGGCGTGCTTTAATGCTTCTTGCTCCCGTAGCTGTCCAAGGATGAACTTACTGAGCATCTGTATAGCTTGTTCGTTGTGATCGCTTCCCCAACTGTTGGGAATGATGATATCGGCATATTGCTTGGTGGGTTCGATAAACTCATCGTGCATGGGTTTCAACACATTCCGGTATTTGTTGACCAGCATCTCCAGCGGATGTCCTCGTTCGGCCATATCACGCACAATCACGCGTAGAAGGCGTTCATCGGCTCCTGCATCAACGAATATCTTGAGGTCCATCTGGTCACGCAGTTTCTTGTCGTACAGGCTCATGATTCCTTCCACGATAATCACATCCTTTGGCTCCACATGTACGGTCTCACTGAGGCGTGTACACGTGATATACGAATAGGTAGGTTGCTCAATTGCCCTGCCTGCCTTCAACTCTTCTATCTGATGTGAGAAGAGTGCCCAATCGAACGCATTAGGATGGTCGAAATTGGTCTGTTTGCGTATCTCGAGCGGCAGATTGCTCTGATCATTGTAGTATGAGTCCTGTGGAATGACTGCCACACTACCCTCCGGAAGGGCTTCTACGATTTTGTTGACTACGGTGGTCTTCCCACTTCCTGTACCACCTGCGATTCCAATAATCATCATATACCTAATATTTGTTTTACCAACGGAACGACGGCTGTCTTCAATGCTTTCTCATTGAGGTGATGCTCCCCGTCGAACCGCTGAGCGTTCTTGTAATACTTTTTGAACAGGTCGTATGTGTTGACTGTCGTATCGTGAATGCCAAACAGTCCGTAGGTGTTCTCCTTGTCGAACGGAGTGATACCCTTGAACTGCTGACGTTCCATCATGTTATGCTTCTGTATGATTTCCTTCGTGATCTTGAACGTCTTCTGGTTGTCTTTTCTTCCGTTCAGGAACTTATGTTCACCCGTCTTGAACACCTTCGACATGGTTGACATGTTGAATGCAGGATTCACACATATCTTCTTATAGCCGAACATCTGCTGGGCATACATCGCACCCATCGAAGTACCGATAATCAGGTCGGGCTTCTCCTGCTCACACAGATTTCGCAAGTATGGAAGTGCCTCTGTAGGGTCAACAGGAATATCAGGTGAAATCACCTCCACCTCGGGCAGCAATCGCCGTAGCGTCTCAGCTGTCCCCGTAGCGCCCGAAGACGCAAATCCGTGAAAATATAATATCTTCATATTTCAATTTTTCACTTTACTAATGTCTAAAGTCTATTCCCCCTAAAGGGGGCTAGGGGGTCTACCTCAGTTGTTCCTCCATCACTTCGTTGCCTGGATAGCCGATATACTTATTCTTCACGTTTCCTTCTTTATCGACAATCACGTAGGTAGGGATACCGTTACTCTCGAACTGCTCCAACAAAGCAGAATACTGCTTTTCCGTCACGTAGTAGTGGTCTCCGTGGATGTCGGGGATGGTCAGTTCCCACGTCTTCTTCGGACTCGAAGGTCCAGTCACATAGATGAAATTCACCTTTCCTGCGAGCGCTTCCTTCACAGGTTCGATGGTCTTCATGGCAGCCTTACACGGTCCGCACCAGGTAGCCCAGAAGTCGACCAACAGCGGTTTTCCCTTATAGGGAGCGATGAGTGCCTTGAAGATGTCCTCACCCTCGAGGTTCTCGTCGATGTTCACCACCTTGTATGCTGTGCTATATTTAGCGGCCTCTATCTTCTGCAGGAGCATGTTGTTCTGTTCCAGAACGGCATCACACAACTCAGGACATTCGTCTTTCAGCTTCGTGATATCCTCAGGTGTCAGTTCGTTGAACGCCGCAATCGAGTTCACGTATCCGTAAGCCGTCTGGAGCGGTTGAATCGAAGGATGAATCTGCAGCTGAGTCTGATCAGAGAAGTTCTTCACCACGTTCACCATCGCCATCGAAGCCAAGGTCTGCATGGTGTAGAAGTACGCCACATCCTTGAACGGCTGCATGGTCTGCAGGTAGTCGTAATAGTCCTTCGGACGCTCGTAGGTGATTTCCGTCTCGTTGGCCACGTTGAGCGTCGTGTTATACAGCAATGTCTTGATAATCGTCTGATACTTATACGTAGCATCCACATATTGCTTGAACGCTCCACAGAGACGCTTGTCGGCCATCATCTTCTTCTTGGCATCCTCGTAGAGCTTGAGCACGAAGTCACGATACTGCGATACCGTCAACCCACGTAGTTTATCCAATCCTTCCCTATCCTGAATAGGTGCGAGAATCTTGATGGATTCGTACTCGGTTCCATATCGATAGAGGTCGTTGTTGAAATCAGCCAAACTACCAGTAAACACCACAGCGGGCTTCTTCGGGTTGGGGTTCTCCAGCAGCTTCATATCGATGGTCACACCCACCTCCTCACCAGGCTGTACCTCTACGATATAGTTCTTCTCGCGGAACATCAGCGTAACGCGATCGGTGTACTTGACTGGAATTTCCAATTCGAACGTACCGTCCGAAGGTTCACTTGGATACATGGTCGAGATGACCGAATTCACTGTTGTGTTATCGCCCGTACCGAAAGGCATAAACGTACACAGCATCACCTCCTTGTGCTTCGTTGTGTAGTTCTTGATCAGACCCTTGATACGTGCTGGAGCCGTACCATACTTGATAGCCGGCAACTCTTTCAGACGCTCCTTGGCTCCCATATTCAAGGAGCACATCAGCATCAATAGTAATAATAGTTTCGTCTTCATACAAAATTTTATCAGACTTTAGACGCTAGACTCTAGACGTTAGTCCTTATTTTACATTCCACATTTTACATTAATTATGCATTATGAATTATGCATTATGCATTTTCCCTTTACTTCAGTTCTTCCTCTATCACCTCATTTCCCGGATAGCCGATATGTTTATTCTTCACGTTACCATCCTTATCCACCACAACATAGGCAGGGATGCCTTGTGCTCCGAACTGCTTCAGCAAGGTTTCCCACTGAGCTGCTGTCACATAATAGTGGTCGCCGTGAATGTCTGGAATCATCTTGTTCCAGAGGGCTTTCGGACTTGTCTCACCCGTCACATACACGAAGTTGGCCTTACCCCACAGCTCTTCCTTCACAGGCAGGATGGTCTTCATCGCAGCCTTACAGGGTCCGCACCATGTAGCCCAGAAGTCCACCAACAGCGGCTTTCCCTTGTAGTCTTTGATGATTGCCTTGAAGATGTCCTCCCCTTTCAGCGATGCATCGACTGCCTTGATGTTAAACAGGTTGTTCGCTTCGTTTGCAGCCACACGTGCTTTGGTAGCCTCGTTCTGCGCCAGCAACATCTCCTCGAAGGCAGGACACTGAGCTTTCACGCCTCTCAGTTCGTCGTCCGTAAAACTCTTGAGGGTTTCGAGCTTATTCATGTATTTCGTTGCAGCTATCACCTGACGTGCCGACACAGGATAGGTGAGCATAGCTCCCGTCTCACGACTCACCTGAGCGGATATGCCTTCTACCGTACCGGCACTCTGGTACAGGTAACCGTTCTGAGCTGTGAAGTTCCAATTCTTCACAGGGTCGTAGTAATCATCCGTTTTCTTAAATTCTCCCTGACCGCCGTTCGCATACTTCAGTATCTTGTCATAACCTGTCATGAGGGCAATCGTGAGGAACTGATAATGTGGCATCATATATTCGCGGAACTCAGGAGAGAGCTCCTTGTCGTCGTTCAGTCGTTTCACGGCTTTGTTGTAAAGCTCCATCATCTTATCACGATACTGTGTGACCGTAAATCCTCTCAGTTTTGCGATTCCCTGCCCGTTGATTTCAGCATTCAGGTTCTGCTCGCGATAGTCGTCGTAGTAGTTGGCCAGCGAGTTGTTGAGTGCAGCCAAAGGACCTTCGCAGGTCACCATATCGTTCGACATATCGACTGTCACACGCACCTCCTGACCTGGAGTCACGTAGAACCGCTTTTCGTTTCTTGCACCCAAGCGTATGGAGACCATCGAAGTGACGCACGCATCAAACTTCGTCTCGAACTTACCGTTCTTATCGAGTGCAACAGTCTGAACAATCTCGTCTGTTGTCCACGAAGGCGTCATCACGATATTGACAGATTCCATGCTTGCAGGGATACCGATGATTTCCCCTTTCACGACTGCCGGCTCTTTACTATATACCAGATTGGGCAGCAACTGGTTTTGTGAGAATGCTGCTAAAGTTAGCAACATGGTTGTAATAGATAATACAAATCTTTTCATAATATATCTGTTTCTATTTTTTTAATTTTTCACTTTTCACTATTCACTTTTCGTTTTTAAAATTTAGAATACGAGAATACAGGAATACTAGAATACATGACGTTACTTTTGCTGATGGAATACGCCTGAAATCTATAGTCTTGTCTTCTTGTCTTCATGTCTTCTTGTCTCCTTTCCCTATTAACCTATTAAACTATTCACTTTTCATTTTTCACTTTTCAGTGTCTTCGTTTTCTCAATACACTTCGGGAATTCCTCCTGATAATGCGTCACCATGATAAGTGTCTTGTTCCTACGTCGGCAGAAGGTCTCAATCACATCCTTCACCCGTCGGCGGTTCATCAGGTCAAGTCCATGCAGGGGTTCGTCGAGGATGATGAGTGAAGGGTCTTTCACGAAGGCACGCGCCAGCAACACCAGCCGCTGTTCGCCACTCGATAGTTTCAGCATCGAGGTATCCCTGTACTGTCCCACTCCGAACACATCCATCCAGAACATACAGATGTCCACGTCCTCTGGCTTCGGTCGTCTGTACAGTCCCACCGTATCATGCAATCCGCTCGCCACAACATCGATGGCGGGATAGTCGCGCAGGAAGGCACGATGCATCTCAGGCGACACATAACCGATATGGCGCTTGATGTCCCATATCGACTCTCCGCTCCCCCGTTTACGACCGAACAACACGATATCGTTTGCGTATGCTTGTGGGTTATCGGCACATACCAGACTCAGCAAGGTACTCTTGCCCGATCCGTTCGGTCCAGTGAGTGCCCATCGCTCACCGTTCATCACGGTCCAGTCGAGTGCGTTCAGGATGACCCGCTCACCGTATTGTATGGTCACCTTCCTGAAGTCCACCACCTGCTGTGTGCCAGGCTCGATAGCTGCGGTCGCCTCGTCCTCGTATGGGAGGCAGAGGATGGCCTGTTCCATTTCGGTGGGTAGTACCTGCGGGGGAACCGCAAGACACTTCCAGTCTTCCTTCTTCAGTTTCTTCCCTACCCTTCGGTCCTTCACTTCCACCACGTGGGTGATGACTTCCGGCATATCGTCTGTCTTCGACAGCACGATGATGAGTTGCAGGTCGGTCTTCTGGGTCAGTTCCTTCAGTGTGTCAGCCAAGTATTGGCGGGCATCCACATCCAGTCCGATGAACGGATTATCGAGTATCAGCACTCTCGGATTGCCCTCCAACGCTTTCTTAAGCTGATATTTCCTCAGTTCACCACTCGACAGCAGGAACAGCTGCTGGCTGTCGTCCCACTCCGTGTGGTTATAGCGTATTTGGTAAAAATAGTATCCTTCTGTCCCGTCGTATGCATCCTGAAAGGTGATGTATTTGATGTTATCATACGCCATCTTCGATGCTCTGGGCGAGAAGTCATACCGCAGATAACTGCCACGTCCATCGTCCAGAATCGGATGGGCACCTGTGATGAGGTCAATCAACATACTCTTCCCTGCACCGTTATCACCCACAATAGCCAGTTGCTCGCCCTCCATCAGCTGGAAGTCGACCGGCTCCGCCATCCTGTAGATAGGATTGCGCGCCACAGCCTCGTGTATATCGATTACGTATTTCATAGACCCCTTCTGTCTTTCAGACATCTCCCCCTCTATGGGGAGAACTGAAAACTTTTACATTCTACATCACTTTTACATTTTACATTCTACATTTTACATCTTATTATGCATTCTACATCACTTTTACATTTTACATTCTACATTTTACATCAATTATGCAATGCATAATTAAGAGATTTCTCCGCTTCCATAGCACAACCTGTGCTCCTCATCGTAAACCACACAGAACTGTCCCGGAGCCACACCATGAATTTTCTCGTCTGCCTGGAGGAACCACGTTCCGTCGTCCTCCTGACGAATCGTTCCTTTCAGGTACTCAGGCGTATGACGTATCTTGAAGGTGATGGGGTGCGTCTCCTGTGGAACTGCCCACGGATTCTCTGTGATGAAATGGAAGTCGTCCATCCGGATGTGATCCTTATACACCCGCTCTGGGTCGTATCCATGCGACACGAAGAGAATATTGCGTTTCAGGTTCTTCTTCACCACGAACCACGGTCCGCCTCCGAATCCGAGACCCTTTCGTTGTCCGATGGTGTAAAACCACAGTCCTTTGTGTGTACCTATTTTATGTCCGGTTTCCAGTTCACGCACATCACCCGGGTTCTCGCCCAGGTGCGCCTTGATATAATCGCGGAAGTCGATATCGCCTAAGAAGCAGATACCCTGACTGTCCTTCCTTTGTGCGTTCAGCAGGTGTTCACGTTCGGCAATCGCCCTCACCTCGTGTTTCCACAGATGTCCGATGGGGAACATCAGTTTCGACACCTGTAGCGAGTCTATCTGACAGAGGAAGTCCGTCTGGTCCTTCACGGGATCGGGACTCGTAGCCAACCACGTCTTCCCGTCCACCACAGCCGTCTGAGCGTAATGTCCTGTAGCTGTGAAGTCGAAGTCCTTGCCAGCCTCCTGCTCGAAGCATCCGAACTTGATGAGTTTGTTGCACATCACATCCGGATTGGGTGTCAGACCTATCCGCGCCTTCTCCATCGTGTAGCCAACCACCATATCCCAATACTGACGATGCAGGTCGATCACGTCGAACTGACATCCGAACCGCTTGGCCAACCAACGGCATATCTCCACATCCTCCTCCGAAGTGCAATTCCACTCCGTATCGCGGTCAGGTCCTATCTTGATATAGAACAGGTGTGGGTCATACCCCTGCTCCTTCAGCATATAGACACTGACAGCAGAATCAACTCCTCCAGAAACCAGGGCTGCAACAGAGGCAGACCCCCTCCCCGCTCCCCCTCTATGGGGAGAGCTATTACCATTGGATGTATTCATCAGCACAGTATTTTTCTTTACTTTTCACTTTTCACTATTCACTCCCTCCCCCTAAAGGGGGTCGGGGGGTCATTTGCTTAGTTCCAGCATCTTATTGATTGGCACAATTGCCTTCTCAGCCAACTCCGCATCCACGAAAATCTCAGGTTGCTCGTTTTTGAGCGCATTGTAGAGTTTCTCAAGCGTGTTCAGTCGCATGTAGCTACATTCGTTGCAGCTGCACCCTATGCCCTCTGTCACCTCTGGTGGTGCTGGGTAGAAGGTCTTATCTGGGCACGCCTCTTGCATCTTATGCAGGATGCCGCTCTCTGTGGCTACGATGAATTCCTGCGCCTCGCTCTTGATAGAGTAGTTGAGCAATCCAGCTGTCGAGCCGATCTCGTCAGCCACAGCCTGAATTGCAGCAGGACACTCTGGATGCACCAACACCTTCGCCTCCGGATGTTCCTCCTTCAGCTTCAGGATAGCCTCCAGCGAGAACCGTCCGTGTACATGACAGCCGCCGTTCCACAGCAACATCTGTCGTCCTGTGATGCTGTTGATATATGCACCCAGATTCTTGTCAGGACCGAATATCAGCTTCTCGTCCTTCGGATAGCTGTCCACCACCTTCCTGGCGTTCGAGCTGGTCACCACGACATCGCTCAGCGCCTTCACCGCAGCAGTGGTGTTCACGTAGCTCACTACCTTATAGTCCGGATGCTCGTCCATGAAGGCCTTCAAATCCTCTGCCTTGCAGCTGTCGGCCAATGAGCAGCCAGCCTTCAGGTCAGGAATCAGCACCTTCTTCTCCGGGCACAGTATCTTACACGTCTCACCCATGAAGTGTACACCACACATCACGATGATGTCGGCCTCTGTCTTGGCTGCCGACTGTGCGAGTGCTAATGAGTCGCCCACGAAGTCCGCTATATCCTGCACCTCACCCTCTGTGTAGTAGTGTGCAAGTATCACCGCGTTCTTCTCGCGGCACATGCTGCGTATTTCTTTTTTCAGTTCTTCCTTTGTCATCTATTTATGATTTAACTTCGTTCAATCTTTCAATTTGGAATACAAGAATACTGGAATACTGGAATACATGACGTTACTTTTGCTGATGGTATACACCTGATATCTATCGTCTTGTCTTCTTGTCTCCTCGTCTTCTTGTCTTCATGTCTTCTTTTCTCCTTGTCTTCGATTTTGCAAAGTTAGGAATAAATTCCTATATCTCACACGTTTGTTTGCAAATATTAATAATAATCATGCAGTTTTGGACTTTTTTCGGGCACAACTGCATCTTCCTGTGTCGATAATTTATAAAAAAATAATAAAAATACTTCTTCGTGGTTCAGATGCTATTCGCATCTTCTTGTCTAAACATCTTAGTCTGTGATTACAAGCTAGCTTGACTCACATCCTCTGATGCTTATCCAAAGCTTTCAGCGAAGAACCACTTGAAGAAAAAATATTTAAAAAGCTGACGTTCTCGCTCTAAAGTTAGTAAGCACCAGCACACTATCGTCTGAACTCCTGCCACTCCTGCCACTCCTCTGCTAAAGTCTAGAGTCTAGAGTCTAAAGTCTATTATGCATTATGCTCTTATTTCATCTTCTCCAGCTCCGCCTTTATCTCAGCCGACACATCCTTTGCGTTTGCACCCACATAGAGAGCATTAGCTGCCTCGAAGATATAAGTGTACTGACCAGCCTTACCCACATTATCGATCGCCTTCCTGACCTTATCGTACACAGGAGCCAACTTATCCGCCTTCTGCTTATCCAGGTCTTGCTGACTGTCATTATACGTCTGCTGAACTTTCTGCGACAACTCCTGAAGAGAAGCTTCAGCCTCCTTCTGCGCGGCAGCACTCATCGTAGCCTTCGTCTTTTCATACTCATCATATTTACGCTTCAGTTCATCCTGCAAATCCTTGAGTTTCTTCTCATACTGTCCTGCCAAAGCCTGAAGTTCACCATCAATCTTTGCAATTTCAGGGAGTTCCTTAAGAAGAGTCGCAGAATCAACATGCCCAAATTTCTGAGCCATTACTGTCATAGGAACGATAAGCATCATCGTCAAAATAATCCGTTTCATATCAGTTTTAGTTTTGGTTGTTAATAATATGGTGGCAAAGATAAGGTATTTATTTGAAACCACCAAATGTTTTGCAGAAAAAGTAAAGGATTGAAGCTGAAAGCCTCAACGAGGCGACATATCACGATCTTGCGAAAGTTGAGTAAAAGTGGCTCACTGGTAAAACCTGTGTTGTGATAAATAAAAAAGCCTCCGGAGAAAAACAAAAACATCAAAAATATTAAAAAACTTGCGTTCTCGTCTAAAGTCTTTATTTGTGAACACCCACTTTTTCTTATTTTTCAGTTCCTGCAAAACAGGCGGCATCTCAGCATAATTCAAACAAGTTTTACTTCTGCATTCGATTTGCACTGTTTTTATTTTGAATATTTTTGTTTCGCCAGTCAGGAGAGGAGCGGAGTTGTTAACTCCTAACTCCTAACTGTCTTCTACATTCCCTCTTCACCACTTCCACCTTGGCTTCCGTTCTTCACGAATGCCTTCGTAGCTACTTCGCTGGCTACGCCATCGATGATGGCTACTGCCTTGACGGTTGCGGATGCGTTGAGGGTGATAGGCTCCTCGTAGTCGTTTCCGTACGTAGCGGTTGGGGCTACTCCGTTGGTGGTGTACTTGATGGTTGAACCTGCAGGACCAGAGATGGTTACCTGAGTGGAGTCGTCGAACGGAGTCGTGCCGCTGATGGTTGGAGCAGTTACGCTGGAGCTTGAACCACCCTGGTTGTCGTTGCCTCCAGTTCCAGAAGTTCCACCGCTGCCGCTAGTTCCAGAGTTTGAACCGCTTGAACCATTGTTCTCGCTTGAACCGTTGTTCTCCTCCTCTGCTGAGATAGGAGTTGAGCTGTTACCACCATGCAGCACTCCGGTTTCCCCGTGAGGATAGGTGGCGCATGCACGAGCGAAGTCGTTTGCAGTTGCACCGACATAACCTGTACCCATCTTCAGGGTTGCGTCAGACACCTTCCATCCGTCATCCTCCTTGCGGCTGCGGATAGCTGCAATGCCC